>JBAZRU010000647.1:0-4319 GCA_041662805.1 Candidatus Hydrogenedentales bacterium
ATCAAGCAGTACGGCGCAAATCTCGCTGGCGTGTTCGCTATACCGTTCAATCGCCTCGACTCCGTCGTTGGCCAGAAACACCGTGAATCCACGCCGCTCCAATAGGGCCTGTGCGACTCGGCGAACCTCTTCCTCGTCGTCCACCACCAGAATACCGCCCCGCCCTTGCCGCTCTTCCTCTGCCGCGGCTGGGACCTCCTTTCGTGATTCCGCCTCCGTGTCCGCAGGCGGGAAATACACCCGAAACGTTGTCCCTTGCCCTGGGGTGCTCGCAAGGTGGATTGCCCCATGGTGCCCCCGGACAATGCCCAACACGGCCGCCAATCCGAGACCGCGGCCTGTAAACTTCGTGCTGAAGAACGGATCGAACACACGCCGCTTCGTATCCTCGTCCATTCCGCATCCGTTGTCGCTCACTTCAAGATACAGAAACTTCCCAGCCTGAAATCCGTCCGCCATGACCATTTCGCCCAGCATGGCGTCATCTACTTCAGCCGTCCCGGTGACCAAGCGAACGCTCCCGCCCGAGTCGGCGACGGCATCGGCCGCATTCGTAATCAGATTCATGACGACCTGACGCAATTGCCCCGAATCGCCCTTGATGGCGGGAATATCCCGATCCAATTCGACCGATATCTGTGTCTTCTTCGATATCGACGTTTCCAGCAACGGCATCATTTCCGACGCAAGCTTCGACAGGCTCACCAAGCCTATGCTCAGCGCCCCCTTGCCTGCGTAGGCCAGCATCTGATTGGTGAGCTCCGCGGCGTGTTGGGACGCCTTCTCAATATGCTCGATGCATTCGACGGCAGGCGAATCGTTAGGGACGTGAATACGCGCAAGACTCGCATTTCCCAAAATTGCCATCAATAGGTTGTTGAAATCGTGCGCAATCCCACCCGCGAGCACGCCGAGACTCTCCAGCTTTTGCGCGTGCCACACCTGCTCTTCGAGACTGCGCCGCTCCTCCTCCGATCGCTTCCGCTCCACCGCGTTGCCCAGTGCCTGCCCCATTAAGCTCGCCATCGCGAGCGTGTCCTCGGACCAAACGCGTTCCCCTCGAACCGTCTCGAATCCCAGCAGACCTATCAGCTTTCGCCCAACGGTTATGGGGACATTGAGTAGCGACTTGATGGACTGGGCCTCGAACAAAGCGCGCTCGGCGGCTGCTTCGGGAGGCAACTCCGATAGACTGGAAACAACCAGGCAATTGTGCCGGTAGAACTGCTTCTCGGCCCACGGGAGCGCCGTGCGCACGTTCTGTCCGCTCAAGATATCCAACTGCGGTTGCACCCCGGGCGCGCACCACTCGTAGCTGCCCGTGACGACGTCTCCCTGCTCGGAAAACATCGACATGTAGCAGCGGTCGGCATCGACAAACTCTCCCAGCAGCTTCAGCGCATCGTCGATCTCGGGGCCGATTTCGCTCGGCTCCACGTTGATGAACTGAGCCGATATCGTGTTGATGATGCGTTCGAACCCGATGCGCTTGTGCAACTCCGCTTCCGCCCGCCTTCGCTCGAACGCGCCCGAAAAAATTTCCGACGCCAATCGCAACAAGGCCACTTCATCCGTCGGCCACACGCGCTCTTCTTGAAGCAGGACCACCGCAACCAATCCCATGTAGGACTGGCCCGCAACCAAGGGCATGGCCAGAAGCGAGCGAATCCCCAACTCGTCGACAAACGCCCGCTCGTGCGCCGCCGTGGACGGCAACCCCTCCGATCCCGCCATGAAAACGGCCTCGCCGCGCTCAAGCCGCTCCAAAATCCACGGATACTCCGTTGCGTCAAGGCCCGTCAGCATTCCCTTCACCGAGGGATTGCCCGCTTTGTTCCACTCCAGAATCTCCCGGATTGACTTGCGGTCGGAAGTAAGTAGAATCGCGCCCGCAATATCCACGCTCAGGAACGTGCCGATCTCCTCCAGAGCGCGTCCTACGGACGACTCAAGCGAATCGGCGCGAATGTTGATGAATTCCGTGGAGATGCGCGTGACCAATTCCTGATGCATCGTGCGCCTGCGAAGTTCCTCCTCCGCAAACTTCAGCTCCGTGATGTCCTGCATCATGATGAGGGCGCAATCGCTGCCCGTCGCGAGATCCGCCACGCGCCGACCGTCAAGCCGCACCCAACGCGTGTCGCCGGACATCGTCTTGAATGACGTCTCCGCCACGTAGCAGTGACCTTGCGTGCGGACGGTGTCCAGGAGGAAATCCTCCGGCCGCAAGGGAACCATCAGATCGGAGATGTGCGCACCCGCAAGATTCGCGGCGCGATTGGTGTCGGTCAACCCCAGAATGCGAACAAGCATTTCGTCCGCTTCCAGAATGACGCCGTCGAACGTTAAGCGGTACACAGCCGTCCTGGAAAGCTCAAGTGCTGCCTGTTGCACCAGCTCCAGGTCGGAGGATATTCGCGGGGACTCATCGGACATGCGCTCGCTACCCACTCCCGGTGGCCGGCTTGAGGCTTGAATCACAGGTCTCGCCTCGGATAGAGATTATCCTTCAGGGCGCATCGCCGCTACAAGCGCATGCCGCGGAAGGTGGGGTTCGATGCCTCATTCGTCTTCAGCCTCTCGCCGCCTTAGGCTATTATTTTGGCCCTCATTGGGAAGATCGGGCGCGGGAACAGCTTCGGTTGACGGCAGGGCAGACCACTCAACCCCTTCCGGCTTAACCGGATACGCATTCGCGTACCAGTCCCCCGTATTGATGAATTCCACCGACCCATTCATGAACAGGACATTGCTGCCGCCTGGGACGTGATTGAAATTCTCGGCATCGTCCAACTTCCCAACATCCCACATGAGCGGCGCGCGTGGAATCCCGCGCTCAGGCGGGGGCAACGAAAACGGCTTGATGGCATACGCCCCGATATAGTCGTAACTAAATCGAACGCTATCGGTCTCTTGGAGCAGGGAGTTCGTGAGAGTCGGTCTTTCATCATCTTCCGCGCTGAATGGCTCCCCCGCATCGGAGGGGCAACGAATGAGGTTCACATCGACCAGATAATCGCCATACATCTTCAAAAGACAATCGGCGTTGTTTCCGCCGCCCGACCATGGGAATTGGCCCTTGTTCTCCTGCGCGTAAATCGACAGCGCAAGGCCTATCTGGGAAAGATTGTTCAGGCAACTCGCGCGCCGCGCGGTCTCGCGCGACCGCGCCAACGCGGGCAGCAGAATCGCCGCGAGAATGCCGATAACGGCGATGACTACCAGAAGCTCGATCAACGTGAAGCCTTTGCGCGCTACCATTTCGCGATTTCCTTCCATTGCAGTACGCGCACTCCTCCCGCAGCCTCCCGCGCAACCAATGCCGTTACGCGCGCCCGCACGTTCGGGGAATCAGTCAATGTCGCCGTGGAGGTGATTTCAAGCGCGCCAGCCACCTCCTGCACCGTCACGGCAAACTGCCCATCTCCCAGCGCCCCGGTTTGCTCGGCGACCACACCGCCACGAATGGATGCAATAACCTGCTCCACGCCGCCCTCGGCGATGTTCACGCAAATCTGGTGTCTCTCCGACTTGGTCGCCCGCGTAATGTTGCGGTTCAGCGCCGTGAGAAACGTCGCCGCGAGAAGCGACACGACCGCAAGGTATCCAATGACGAGAATTGCAGCCAACCCCGTATCGCCGCGTTTCCATCGACACGTTCCGGTATCCGAAATCATAGTTCCAGCCCCTGGGTGGTTGACGTCCCGCGCAACGTCGCCGTTACGGTCACTTCTTTGCCTGCCCGGTTGTCTCTGGCTCGGCCCGCCGCCGTCGCATGCAACGTTACGCTCCGAGACGACTCCGGCCCCGCTCCTGAATAGGAGAAACGAATGGCGCTCAAGTCGATGGGATACGACTCTGCGCGTTCCAGGTCCCACACGCCGTCCTTCACGCGTATCGTGCGTTTACTCAGCTGTTGCACCCCTTCGGGCGCGCCAAATACTACGAACCGCTCCCCGTCCGGCATCCGCAACACTGCCTGATTCTCGTTGCTCGCGAATCCCGCCACGTCCGCGACGATACCGTTGCACTCGCGCACGGTCTCTCGAAAGTCCCGCTGCATCCCATCCAGTGTCACAATCCGCTCGACCGCCGCACCGCCCACCGCCGCCAGCCGCGAACTGCTCAGGAACACCTGTGCGCACAGGTTAATTACTATCCCCAAGATGAACACGTACGCGATCATCTCGAGCAGCGTCGTACCCGCCGTCTCGCTCAAACCTCCCGTAAACCCTTTTCGTGGTGTCGCGCTCATGGCTTCAGAATCCCTTATCGGCGATCAGGGTTGTTACGCCCTTCTCGACCCTGCGTCCGTTTTC
>JBAZRU010000648.1:0-4317 GCA_041662805.1 Candidatus Hydrogenedentales bacterium
GAACGGCCAGCATAGTTTGAGGTCAAATCCGAAATGGTCTTCCATCGACTCCATTGGCATGACATGGCCTTCCGAGCTCCATTTCTTCTGGGTATCTCCCCAGAAATGCTCGAACACGCCTATCCGATCCACCGGTTTGCGCTTCAGGATGTTGTGGATGCGTTCAATGCTCGTCATCATGAGTACTTGGGTTCCCCTCCGACGCCCAACACCTCGCGTTTCCGATCGAGGTAATGAAGGTAATGCGACAGCGGCACGTCCGCTGGGACTCGATGGTCTACGCCCGGTATGAAGCCCCCTTCTTCAACACATGGTCTCAGCCGCTCGAGTTCGATGTCAATAGCCGCGCGCGATTCCGCAAGTTTGCGCTTGCAGACGCCCCCCCAGAGCTTCACACGCCTGCCGTACTTCTTACGAAGCATACATGGATCCGTGCCCGCATGCACCTCTACGGGAAACATGGTGTTCATTCCGTTATCGAGAAAGGTATCGATAATGGGCAGGATATTGCCGTCGGTATCCGTCGTGTATACGCAGCATCCATGGCCAACGAGAAGGTCGGCAATGCGCCGGTACCAAGGACCGGCGACGCGCCGGAAAAACTCGGGCGGCACGATGGGTCCCATGTTGAAGCAGATGTCTTCCCACCCCATGCAGAAATCAATCTGAATGCGCGGCAGCACGCGTTCGAGCACCGCCACCGTGCATTCCCCGAACGTGTCAACGATGTGAGTCAGCAGGTCGGGGTCTTCGTAGGCCATCGTGGCGATGCGCTCGAAGCCAATGAGATTGCGTGGGACGCCGAGCAAGCTGCCGCCGTATACGCCGATCGGCTTGTCGGTTTGCGCGGCCGTCTTGAGCGAATCCTCGAAACCGATCCAACGGTCGGGATGGTTGGGGTCGAGCAACGGTAGATAGGGTTTCCACGAAGCGCGGTCCTTCACCGGAAAGTCGATGAAGTGCGGGATGGAGCGGTCGCCCTCTTTGTTGATTTGCGCGAGACAACCCAACTCGTCGCGATAGATGAAATGGTTATCTGTCTCTGAAATCAGCGCGCAAGCAAATCGAGGAACTGGATTCGAGTTCGGGCTGAGCGTGTGCCAACTTTCGATACCGAAGTAGTCGTATGCGGACGCCTCGTCGACGACGTGGCTCGGCATGCCTTGCTGCCGCCACACTTCCAGCGTGCGGTCCCAATAGCCAAACTCGAAGTTGGGCCGGAAATCTACCTCCTGAAAAAACATGGTGCGACGGAAACGCTCGCGCAACGTCAAGCCATCCGGGGCCCTCTCCGCGCCAGTGGGCACACGCGTTGGGCTCGTCAACATCGTCTGAATTTCGGCGTAGTCCATGCCGTTTACATCCTCCCCCGTTCGGATGATATACTCTTTCCTCGAAATGTAATTACAGCGTCGGCCTGCTTCCAAAGTAGCTGCATGGTGATTCCGACGCGCACCGTGCTGCCTCGAACTTCAATTGGGGGACTATCATGACTTCGCGCGAACGTGTCGTCAAGACACTTGAGTTTGAACGCCCGGACCGGGTGCCCCGGGACCTCTGGACCCTGCCCGGTGTGCGCCTTCAGCGACCCGGCGAACTGAAGCGAATGCAGGAGCAGTTTCCTTCGGATATCGTCAGCCCCCACTTTCGCTACGGCAAATCGCTGCGAAGCAAGGGTACCGAGGGTGTTGTAGGCACGTACACCGACGAATGGGGCTGCGAGTGGACAGTCGCCGAAGCGGGCGTGTCTGGCGAAGTGAAGAATCCGCCACTCGTGAATTGGGAGGCATTGGACGGTTACTCGCCGCCGTGGGAGCTTCTGGAGGGCGTTGACCTCACAGAGACGAACAGCCATTGCGAGTCTTCCGAAGGGTTTGTGCGCGCTGGCACGCACGTGCGCCCTTTCGAGCGCATGCAGTTTCTTCGGGGCACTGAAAACCTGTTGACGGATATCCTGATGCAAACGGACGAATTCTTCCGTCTGCGCAACATGATCCATGACTTCAACCTGCGCGAGATGGAAATGTGGGCAATGACGAAGGTCGACGCCATTAGTTTCATGGACGATTGGGGCGCGCAGGGAAGCCTGCTGATCGACCCCGAATTGTGGCGCGAACTGTTCAAACCCTTGTACCGCGAGTATTGCGGAATTGCGAAAGGCGCGGGCAAATATGTCTTCATGCATTCAGACGGCCACATTCGCGCTATTCTTCCGGACTTGATCGAAATCGGTGTCGATGCAGTAAACAGCCAATTGTTCTGCATGGACATCGAAGAAATAGGCAAGACGTTCAAAGGCAAGATGACCTTTTGGGGCGAGATTTGCCGGCAACACATTCTGCCCTTCGGGACGCCAGAAGACGCTCGAAACGCCGTAAGGCGCGTACGCCGTGCGCTCGACGACGGCTCGGGTGGCCTCATTGCTCAGTGCGAATGGGGAGTCAACGACCCATTTGAGAATATTGCGACAGTGTTCGAGGCCTGGGAAGAGCCGCTGGAAGATATGTAGGACAGGTGCGCTCGGGGGCACAGATCGGTCTCAGTGAAGAAAAGGACAATTGGAGCGTGCTGCAGAGCATGTGGAGGGGTTTGAAGGAGGTTCGATCAACTGTGTAGTCTGTGCAGTGCCGGTTGCTCGTCAGGGCAATCTCGATGGGGGGTTCTATTTACGGGAAGGGGGGGTACCATGCATCCGGACCAACGCCGATGGCTCGTGCTTCTGGCTGGAATCTGCTCGAATCTCTGCCAGGGATCCGCATATGCGTTCAGTGTGTATGCCAAACCGCTTATGGAATTTCTGGGATGCGATAAAGTTGCCATAGGCTGGGCGTTCACGATCAACGTGGGCTTCCTCGCTATCGGTACCATCATCGCAGGGAAACTGGCCGATTCGAAAGGGCCGCGTATGGTGGTCTTTGCCGGCGGCCTGGTCTTCGGGTGCGGCTTGCTCCTGGCCGGTCTCGGCGTGAAAAGCCTTCTCGGGATCTATCTGACCTACGGTCTGTTGCTGTCGTTGGCCAGCGGCGCGGCGTATGGCGCGACAGTCGGCGCTAGCGTGAAATGGTTCCCGGACAAGCGAGGCCTGGCATCCGGCATCGTGGTAGCCGCGCTCGGTTTCGGGCCGGTGATCATCGCCCCGGTCGCCCAGAAACTTATTTCGCTATATGGCATTCTCACGACCTTCCAAATCTTCGGTGCGGTTTTCATGGTCGTCATCTGCACGGCATCCTGGTTCATCACCAGTCCGCCCAAGGATTACGTACCGAGAGGTTTCGTCCCGAAGGTGCCGCAAGGCGGAGCCCCGGCGGTCAACATGACATGGACCCAGATGCTGGGCCAGGGGCGCTTCTGGCTCCTGTACGTCCTTTATGTCTGCGGAGCGTTCTCGGGCTTGCTGATCATCAGCCAGATGAAGCCGTTTGCCGTGGAACTGGCAAAGCTGGATGATATGAAAGCCGCATTCGTCGTGAGCATCCTGGCGGCGGCGAACGCAAGCGGCCGCGTGGTATGGGGGGCGGTCTCGGATCGGATTGGCCGCTATTTGTCGCTGGTGTTCATGTTCCTTATCACCGCCGCGGCCATGTTCCTGATGACCAAGTTCGCGGGAAGTTCGTCCACCCTGATCCCGCTGGTTATCTTCATCGGGCTGTGCTACGGAGGGTATCTCGGGCTCTTCCCCTCGATGTGCGCCGACGCGTTCGGGCCTAAGAATCTGACGCTCAACTACGGACTGCTGTTCTCAGCCTTTAGTATCGCGGGCGCCTTGGGGCCATACGTCGGAGCGAAATTCGCCAAAGAACCCAATACGGCGTTCGTTATCTCAGGCATCATTTGCTGCTTCGGGTTGATGCTGGCCTTGCTGGGGAACAAGTTCGTCAAGAAGACCGCCTAGTGGATTGGAGCGGTTGATCTTGTGAGTTGTAACGCTGGCTTCCAGCCGGCTCTTAGCCTAACTACAGGCCTCCGTGACTCCCAATTTCATCTGAAACGAACCACTAGTACCACAATGCTCAACTCCTGTTTGGGGTTGAGCTAGACGGCGGATATGCCCAAGGCTCTTCTTAGGATCTCCCGCTGGGGCTTGAGCGTCTGGTTCTCCCTGCTGGTCCGTGGCCGTCCGTGTTTGGTCCATGTCCGTCCAATCCAAACCGTAAAATTAGAATGCCCCGGCATTCCTTCCGTCGAAGGGACGCCGGGGCAATTTCCCCCGGGTGAAATCTTGCCGCTGGCAGTTTGGTAAGCGCTAGGCGCTACCAAGCTCTGCTTCGCAAGCAAGCTCTACGCACGGGCCATTTCGGGGAGACTCCGCCTCGCGAC
>JBAZRU010000649.1:0-4304 GCA_041662805.1 Candidatus Hydrogenedentales bacterium
CCGTCTCCAGAAGCCACTTCGTTACAAGATAGATCATGTAAATCGCGAAACACGGAGGAGTGTTGTAAAGCGAATCGTTATCCGCGTGGATCTTGTAATCGAGCATGGAAGGCAGACCCTCGGGCACGCGCTCCAGCAGATCTTCTCGTATCACGACCACCGCGACGCCCGCAGGCCCAAGATTCTTCTGCGCGCCGGCGTATATCAGCCCATACTTGTCCGCGGGGATCGGGCGAGAAAGGAAATTCGACGAGGCATCGCACATCAGCGGGACGCTTCCCGTTTCGACTTCGTCGAACATTTCCACGCCTTCGATGGTCTCGTTGGACGTCACGTGGCAATACAGGGCATTCGGGTCCAGATTCAATTCGCTCTGTTTGGGAAAGCGAACATACCCTTCTTCCTTGCCGTTCCAGGGGGTCTTCGTCGCCCCATCCTTCTTGGCCTCTTTGAGGGCTTTACTGCCCCAAGAGCCGGTGATCAGATAGTCGGCGCTGCCGCCCTTTCCGCGAAGAAAATTCATCGGAATCATGGAGAACTGCGTAGACGCTCCACCCTGAATGAACAAGACTTTATAGTTACTGGGGAGATTCAGTAGTTTCGCTATATTCGCTTTTGCACCCTGGTGCACCGCGTCATATTGCTTCGATCGGTGGCTGATCTCCATCACCGAAGCGCCCGCTCCGGGCAATACCAAGAGATTGTCGCGCGCTTCCTCGAGCGCCGGCAACGGCAATGCGGACGGACCCGCGGAAAAATTGTGCACCCGTGCTTCCATGATTTGACCTCCTTCACTGCTTACTCGTCTTATGCGCAGCCGGACTTCCCCCACATGCTGCACCCCTGATTCTCCAGATTGTAGAGCGCCATTCGTTCGCCGTCAAACCGGCGCACCCAAGCGATATATATAACGGGGTAAAATATCATCTATAAATGAGTAGCAGAATAGAGTTTTGAATCAAATGTCCCGCTGATTTTTCTGTCCGCTGCTTATCTCGTAGATTGACTTCGCGTCAATCAGAACCTTCCGCTGTCGACTCCACCGGACTCTTTAGGGGGAAGACCCTCGAACACCACCGCAAGACGGGGATGCTTACCAGTGCGGCAGGCAGTATGGCCAGCTCGATCCACCACACGGAATGGGTGGTCAGCGCGCCTGATAGATGCGCGAACCCCGCGACGCTGTCGATGTAGGCGAAGATTGCGCCGCCGGCAAGGATCATCAGGGGCTTTCGGTGGGTTACACCCAACAAGACGAGGGCACGCGAAGACGCATGGCATGCGATAGCAAGTACGCGCTCGACTATCGGGACAAGCCACAACGCAGAGGCATGAACCCCCGACGCCTGCAAAGCCTTTCCGATCTCGTCCGATCCGGGCAGTCCCATATAGAGCACAACGGCGCTTGCCACGCTTGAAGCGCCCAGTAAAGCCGCCTCAAAGGCCCCCGCGCCCACGCCGATTCCGATTGCACGGTCCGCGCTTCTCCCCAAGTCTCGCCAAATCATTACGGCAACAAAGGTCAGTCCTATCTCGAAAACTGCGGACGACACTCCCACGTACATGCTTCCAAGCGCCACGTACCAAAAATGGGGTAGCGAGCGTTCAAGCAGAGCAAAGATCGATTGATTGGCGAGAATGGCCGAAACGAGCTTGAGCGCGACCGCGACAAACCAAAGCCCTGCACCTACCCACATCCATCGGAATTTGGACCCTGCCAAACCTCTGCACAGCGCGACGCTCAGCGCTGCCACCAAGATCATCCCTGCCCCAGGGATAGCTACCTGTCGCCAGTCAACCTCATGCATGATGTCTTTCCCCTAGACGCGGACATTAATCGGTTGCCTTGTTCACGAGCACCCGCAAGCGCGCCTTGGGCGATGCGAACGTGGCCTGCGCAACGTCCTCCTCGGTGAACGTTGCCATCAGTATCTCGCGCGCCTTTCCGCGCTCGAAATCGTAGATCAGGTAGATGGTCCCGTCCGGCGCTTGGACGCCATCCGGATAGGAGACGGATTTTCGTTCATCAACAATCAATCCCCCACTCCACGTCTGCCCGTCGTCATCCGAAAGAAATGCCGTCAAGTGGGAGCGGAACTTTCCTTCGGGAGGATTGTGCTTTACGAGCAGTAGTTTCCCCGAGGCAAGACGCCGAATGAAAAAACGCGCCGTTGGAATGTGAGAAATTGTCGGACACGGATTGCCTTCGCTCCAGGTTCTTCCGCCATCCCCCGAGAATGACTCTCCTATGCCATAGTTGGTGCGGGCCAGCATCCAGAGCTTTCCATCCTTGCGCTCCACGATCATTTGCTCATCGCATCCCCGTCCCTTGATATCCGAAAACCCAAGCAGTTCCCACGTTGTCCCATGGTCGGTGGAACCGTAGGCTTTGGAACCCGAATTGCCTGTTATGTCGTGCGCATAGCGCGGGTCCATGACATTTGCGGGAAACGACCAGATGGAGACAGGCAACAACCAGGCCCCTGTGCTCAGCACCGTGGGTTTGTTCATCATGATGCCGTCGCAGATTCGGCGCGGCTCGGACCATACTGGGGTCTCGCCGTTTGCATCCGGCGTCATTACGCACCAGACTCCCGCGCGGCCGTCCCAGTGGCTGTACCCTTGCGCCCAGAAGAACCACAGCCTGCCATCCGGGTCGGTCCACAGGCATGGATCGAATGCGCGCACGTCGCCACCGGGATCGACCACTGCTTTAACGCCCGACCAGGTGGCCCCATCGTCGCTACTCGTCACAAGCATGCAGTAATTGTCCTGGTCCTCCCCCTTGCCGCCCCCATACCAGGTAGCCCACAGACGCCCGCTCTTGGTACGCTCAATACCAGGGATTCCCTGAAAAAGGCGTTTGTTGCTTGTGTACTCTGGGCCGGGAGCCGTATTCAGGATTGGGGTCCTCAACGCCAAGTCTTCGCTTGCCGGACTCGGAACTGCCTCTTGGGCAAGAGCAAGAAACGGCAGAAGCAAAGCTCCGAGACTCATCAGCGCCGAAAACTTCATGGATACGACCCCCTTAACGATTGCCAAAGACGCACGGTGCGAGCCCTTCGAGAGAAGGCTTGCTGTGCTCGATTCAAGCGTACTGAGAAGTGGAATGGATTTACAAACGCCGGACATAACTAAGGTTGCTCTGATTCAACCTGTATACGCGAGTGCTTTGATACATGCCGAATCAGCGAATCCACGAAGTCCGCCGCGTGCATTACGGTTCCGTAATCGACTTCACCGGGCCGATCGCCCGCGACATCGAAATCCGTGCGTCCCCCTTGGGCGGTAACGCCGATTGCCTTATAGCCTCGGACAAGGGCTAGATACGCATCGGTGGGAAGTCCCCTCCAAACCGTCGGGCTGGCCTTGAACACTGTGCTTGCCTGCTCGGCAGCCTCAATCAGGCGCGGGTCAGCTCGGAACGTGTGCAGCAGCCCTTCCGCCTTGATATACCGAATTTCGCCTGAACCTACTTCGTCGATGTTTACGAAGTAGGTATCCCTTCGATTCAGGCGATGCGCACGCAAAAAATGCCGCATGCCGCTCAGCCATGTTTCTTTGCTGCCTGTTGCCACAAACCATACATCCGAGTCTTCGACGGGTTGCTCGTGAAGGCGTGTTGCCAACTCGACCAGCACGGCCACGCCCGAAGCGTTGTCGGAAGCACCGCGCACGTAGTCCTCCGAGAGTTCGCAGGAGGCCGCGGCAAGCGCCGCGCCCACGAGTACGCCGAGAGATACCCACTGTAAAATGATGTCCACTCGAACGGGCCATTCTTCGAATAGGCCTACCGCCTGCATTACGCAACACGCCAAGAGTGCCACCATGCTGGCGACCACCGCGATATGAGCGGCTCGTAACCAACGCACAATCTCCGGGCGCCGAAGCACATGGTCGCGCGGCGTATCGTAGTGCGCCGTGACCACGATCAGCGCCTTTGGTTTGATTGCGTGCAGTCGCGCGACGACGTTCTGCGTCTCATACTGCGGCAACAAATTTCCTAGGATGCGGTATCCGGAAAACTCCGCCAAGTACAGAAAGAAGACTACGCATCCATACGCAAATGCGACCCACGGTTCCCACGAAGCCAAGAGCGCCACGACGATGGCTTCCCCGTAGTAGGAGGCGAACAGGAGCCACGGGCTTTCGATCGCGTAGAAGTCGTCGATTTCGACGTCGGGGGTGATTCCCGTCAGGCGCTCGCGCAGATACTCTGCCGCCGCGCGCTCGCTCTTCGTGCTCGCCCCGCGGTGCGTCAGATTACCCGCCAGATACTCGATATCGCGGCGCATCTCCGCTTT
>JBAZRU010000650.1:0-4295 GCA_041662805.1 Candidatus Hydrogenedentales bacterium
GCAAAGCCACGAGAGAACGCACAAGTAACATAGCCCGAAGCTCCCCCAAAGTGCGCGAACCGCATTTCACCCTATTAATCCATTATCCTAGCAAGGAGTTGCATTGGCGAGTGTTGCCAATGTCTGGCACTGCCGAAGTGCAGATGCTTCGGTAGACTCGGTCGATGTCCGTGGCGCCAGGTCACCGTCAGACTGCAAGTTACCCGAAGACATCAGAGTTACCCAACGACTCTCACCTGCGCGCGCCGGGTTCGTCGAACCAGGCGTCTACCAAATGCGAAGACTCTTCTGCTGACGGGAATGGAGATTTCGGTCGCAGGAGTGACTTCTGCTTGTGTTACCTCTGCTGTGGCGTGGTTTTCCGACCACGCCACTCTTACGACCGAGGGTCTCCACGTCACTGGACCTTCTTAATCAGGTCCGATTCTTTGAGGCGCGTGCAGAGGGCCACGTTCAATACGGTGATTGCGATGAAGAAGATCATGAAGGGGGTCATCGAGCCGCCGGCGGAGCGGAAGGCGTCCATGCCGTAGATGAAGGCGACGCCGGAGACTTGGCCGGCCAGGAGCATGAGACCTTGGGACGTGGATTCGGGGGCAGGGTAGCTGAGTTCCGCGCCGTACTGAAAGCCGATGGGGCCGGCGCTCATGATGAAGAAGCCCAGGATAAAACTCGATGCCAGCAGCACGGGGAAGTCGGTGACAAAAGTCAGGCCGATAAGGCCGGGTATCGTGAACGCCATGGAAATCACGAGAAACGGTACGCGCTTGCGCATCTTGTCGGAAATCGGCGGCAGAATCGACGCCCCCAACACGCCGCCGACCATCATCATCGCGCCCACCGTGCCAGCCTGGGTCGAATCCAGTCCGCGGGGACTCAGTATCTGTTCAATCCAGGTCGTGACGGCATTGAAGATGCCGAGTCCGATCAGAAACATGATAAGGAGCAACACCACCTGTTTCTGTTTGAACATATGCCTCAAACCCGCGACGACGAGGAAGCGTTCTTCCTGTCCGGCCGGGGACGGAGGCATTGGGGGCGCTTCCCGACAGAACACGAGAAACAGCGCGGCGCTGACGACGGAGACTACGCCGTAGCACATCAGCATGCCGTCGATTCCCCAGGCGCGCACGAGGAACGGCGTGGCCGCCATCGCGACGACAATTCCGATGTATTGCGACAACGCGGCGAGGCCGGTGGCCGTTGCGCGTTGTTCGATGGGAAACCACCGCGCGCTGACTTTTGTGTAGGCGTTGAGAATGAACGGTTGCGCAACGGCAAGGCCGAATTGGCAGATGCTCACCATCGTATAGTTTGCCGCATAGAGTCCTTTGAGCAATCCGAAGACGCCGATGAGCGCCGCCCCCGCGCCAATGCCGATGCGGATGCCGTAGGTGTCGATGATGTACGACGCCGGAATACTGACGGCGAGATACACGATCATGAAAAGCATCGACAGGAACCCGATGGACAGCGGCGTCACGCCGTAGTACCGAGCCGCTTCCGTCGTGATGGGAGCCAGCGCCACCCAGTGAATCTCAATGACCACGTTCAGACCGGCGAACACAAGAAGCACAATCCACCGATAGCCGTAGACCTTCGCCGTTGCCTTCTCCATACGAACGTTCACCTCGTTCCAAGTCACTGGCGTGGGATTGTATACCACTTGCTCACCGGCTGCGCTTCCGCCGCGTACGCTGCGCAATTGCAGGAATTCCCCGGAGCAAGGCCATTCTCCTGATTGCCAGCATTTTTGGTAGCGACTTCTTCGAAAAACGCGGCGCGGGGTTGAGCATGACCGCGGATTGACTCGCGGGCCAGAGGTAAACCAGTGATCCACGACCAACGTGCGCCGGCCTCATTGAGGCAGGCGTCGAATGCGAACACACGGGGGTGAACTCATCAAGACAGCTCACCCTTCGCGTCCAGGTCTGCGGACGATTGCCAGTTGTCAAACCGCCGAAAATCTATGCGGTTGCTTTCTACAGACGCACCTTTTCGAACCACGCGAAGAGCGCAACGGTACCCGCGCAGAAAACAGGGATAATGACCCAATGCGATAAGCCGAGGGTCTCCGGCAAACCGATCTTGCCGAAGTCTTTCCAAGCCAGGACCGAATTCGCGAGGAATGGAAAGGCTTCCGCGTACAGCGCCGCGCCAATCAGCATGCCTGCCACGGCGAAGAGGGCGTGCCATCGCCCTTCGGCAACGGCCCCGACCGAAGTGCCAGGGCAGTACCCCATCACAGCCCAGCCGCATCCGAAGAGCAGTCCGCCGATTACAACACCGCCCATATTCATCGGCTTGTGGCTCAGCGCGATAACGTCGAAGTCGGCGAGTGCGTAGAGGCCGACCATCCCAACGAGGATCGCCGACATCATGAACTTTAGAATCGTCATATCCTTGAGGAGCATCGCGCCCACTTGTTTTTCGAATCGAAGCACGCGTCCTTTCTGCAGCAGAAAGCCGAAGAGAATCCCCGTGATCAGACCCAGGAGTTGCTCGCGCATATCAAGACTCCTTATAGACGAAATGGGCGACGAAGACCCCCGCACCGAAGAACATCGCCAGGGCCACGAGGCCGCTGACGGAGAGTTGCATGATGCCGCTCAGGCCGTGTCCGCTGGGGCAGCCATCGGCCAGGCGTGCGCCAAACATTGCGACGGCGCCGCCGCACAACGCGCCGATGGCCCGTTTGGCCACGGAACCCCCAAACCGGGCATTCCAAATCGGCGGGACGCTTTCCGACTTGAAGCTGGAACTCGTAAGCGCCGATATCAGAGCGCCGACAAAAATGCCCGTGACAAACAAGAACTGCCAGTCTACTTTCACTTTCTCTTTGGTAAAGTAGGCGTTTGAGGCTACGTGGGCGGGCGCAACAGTCCGCTCGCACAGTCCGACGGCGCGCACAAATGTGGTCGATGCGCCGAGGAATTGCGTTTTGGGTGTAATCCACGTTGTCGCCAAAACGGATGCGATCGCCAGCACCCCCACCAGGGCCCCCGCAATATAGGGGCTCCATGCTCCATCATCCGACTTCCACTTCATTGCAGACTCCTTCCTGGTTGTTATGCACACATACCGCCTGTGTTCTGCTTCATCGTTGCTCCAGCCATGGGCACCTCACTCGTGTCCACCGGGCAAACAGCCCGACTGGCAGGCATAGTGTACACGTTCCGAGCTGCGGGCATTTCTCAGCGGAATTTGAAGCGCTAAGCCGCAACCGGAAGACGCTTCTCCGCGGATGGCGCGGATGGCGGGGGGGAAAGGGGAATTGGGCAGGCGAAAAGCCGCGAGAAAATACGAAATTAGCGGATAGTAGCACTGGTTATCGTGACAGGCGTCACAAATCCCACAACGGGCGGTATACTCTGCGGGGAAACCTGATAAGGTGGACGACAGTCTTATTGGTGTTGACTGCCCTCTTTCCGTATCGTAGACTACGCTCGGTTCGAGTGTATTCATGTGGGGCCGCAATGTTGTTCGGCGCGGTCTCGTGCCCACAGTAGGGTATTTTCCGCATCATGACTGACCATCATGCGAGTCGCGGAACGTTTCTTAGGGAGGAGACTATGGATCGCATACGCCGGTCGGCATGGACCTTGGCGTTGATTGGCGTGGCCGGACTGGGAATAGCCGGTCCAGCGTACAGCGACGGCGCGCCGCTGTCCATCAGCCATTGGAATACCAAGGACAAGAAGGCTGCGCCTTCTCAAGAGCAGAAGCCTGCGGCCGAACCTGCAGTTGCCGAGCCTGTCGCAGCGGAGCCCGAGGCCAAGGCGCCCGCCGCCGATGCTCCCGAGAACATCCCTGCCGAAGCGTTGATGCCCGCGCTTGAACCGGAACCTGCGGCCTCCGAAGCGGCGACCGTGGCGGAAGCGCCTGCTGCCACAGAGGCCGAGAGCGTTCTGGAAGGCGATGCCCCGGCCAAGCGGACGCATTCTGTGAACGACTGGACTACGCGCAGCACGACGACAGGCCGCGTTGCGGCGGCAGAACCGGTGGCGCCTTCGCCTGAGCAAGAGATCAAGGCCGGGCAGATCAAGACGCCGGGGGGTTCCATCGATCTGAATGCTATCTCCCTGGACACGCTTTACAAAGAGCTTGATACGCAGAATACGCGGGAAAAAGTGGAGATGTCGTTGCAGCAGTGCGTCGATGCGGCATTGAAGTCGAACCGCGACATCATCGTTACCTCCTACGAAGCGCTGAAGGCTGACGGGGATATCTTGGCGGCCAAGGGTGAGTTCGATCCGATTCTGAAGTCCGTAACGTCGACTTCGCATTCGGAGAAT
>JBAZRU010000651.1:0-4295 GCA_041662805.1 Candidatus Hydrogenedentales bacterium
CTTCGCCAAAGAAGGCGCGGTTGTCGCCGTCTGCGGTCGTTCCCCCGAAACCTCCGAAGCCGCCGCACGCGAACTGGCCCAGGAATCCAGCGGCAACGTCACCGGCTACGGCTGCAACATCGCCGACGCCGCTTCCGTGGACGCGATGTTCAAGGCCATCGGCGAGTCGATTGGCGCAGTCTCGATCCTCGTGAACAACGCGGGCATTACGCGCGACGGACTCCTCCTCCGGATGAAGCCCGAAGACTGGTCCGCCGTGGTCGATACGAATCTCACCGGCGCGTTCAACTGCACCCGCGCGGCGCTTCGCGGCATGATCAAACAGCGCTACGGCCGCATCATCAACATCTCGTCGGTTATCGGCCTTCACGGCCAAGCCGGCCAAGCCAACTACTCCGCCGCCAAGGCCGGGCTCATCGGCTTCACCAAAGCCACGGCGCAAGAAGTCGCCTCGCGCAACATCACCGCCAACGTCATCGCTCCCGGCTACATCGCAACGGACATGACGGCAGGCCTCGCGGAAGACCTGTTGAGAGTACTCCTGGAACGCATCCCCCTCGGCCGCTCCGGCACCGTCGACGAAATCGCCGGCACGGTCAAATTCCTCGCCAGCGATACCGCCTCGTACATAACGGGCGCTGTTTTGCAGGTTGACGGCGGATTGGGGATGTAGGCGGAGGCTAGCGCGAAGCCAGGAGACCTTACGGTCGGCAGCGTGGCGTGGTCGGGAAACCACGCCACAACAGAGTGGTCTGCATTGCGACCGAAGGCGGGGAACCTGCTTTACTGCAACTACTATGCCGCCCAGGGCAAGCCGCTCCTGACTTGAAGAATTGAGGATCGTTGGTCGATCATGGGTAAGAAGTGGGTGCGTCTCAAGTCTGGTGGCTTTCGATCCGGGGGGGTGGCACAAATGCCGAGTGGAAATGCTGGGTTAGAAGTCCCTGTTGACACTCTGAATGCGTGGCAAGATACTGTCGACTTGCTTGCCGAAATCGTCGGAGTTCCTACTGGTCTCATCATGAGACTCTCCGACCCTGAGATTGAAGTGCTGGTTTCCAGCAAGGGCGCGGATAACCCCTATCATCCTGGTGATAGAGAACACGTGTGGGGGAGCGGTCTTTACTGCGAGACCGTGATTAAGACGCAAGAGAAGCTGCACATTCCGAATGCGCTTTCGGACCCTAAGTGGAGCAGCAACCCCGATATCAAGCTGAACATGATCGCCTATTTGGGTTTGCCCATCCTTCTTCCCGATGGCAGTCCATTCGGGACTATCTGCCTCTTGGACAAGAAGGAGAACCACTTTTCGCGGACATTCGAGAAACTCTTGGTGAAGTTTCGAAACTTGGTGCAGTCGAATCTGGAGTCCATATACTTCAATCACAGCCTGGGCGAAAAGAACAAGAAGCTGACGGACTACCTTTGGGAGCTTCAGTCGCTGCGTGGAATCGTCCAAATCTGCTCAAGTTGTAAGAGCCTCAAAGGAGCCGAGGGGGACTGGCATCCCGTCGAACACTACTTTATCCGGCATCCCGAAGCGGTATTCAGTCATGGGATTTGCCCTACGTGCATGGAGAACCTGTACCCCGAAATGGCCCGGGGGCAGGAGAAGTAATCGACGCGTGGCTGTCCCCGGGTTGGTCAGTCCATTGGCCGGATAGCAGGGAAACTGGGGACTCTAGTGAACTCTTCAAACGCATCTCGCACGGCATCTCCAGCACCGCCAAGTCTCACGCCAGCGATACCGCGGCGATCATCACCGGTGCTATAATCCAAGTCGACGGCGGATTCGGGAAGTAACAGCCGCCGCGCTCTTAACCAGGGGGCACGACCGATATATGTCTGACGAACATGTACCGGCGTTTGTGGACGTCAAAGCTAGCCATGTGGGCATGTTCAAGCTGCGCATTGGGTTGCTTACGCTGTATGGGCTTCTCTGGGCGATATCGCTGAGCACGTATGTCGACCCGAATATGGTAGCGAGCGCGACCGAGGGACCACACCGCCTCGGCTTTGCAGCTCTATTTATGATTGTCAGTCTTGCAGTCCTCCTCGCCTTCAGTTTCGTCAATTTGTTGTTGCTCTTCGGGACCGCACTCGTCTCTGTAACCAACGAGGGATTGATTCTGAAGTACTCGCTTCCTGCTCTTGGGCGTTGGGCAAACAAGGAGTGGCGCGTAACGTGGGGCGATATTGTTCGAATAAGCGCGAAGACCAACAAGCAGGGTCAAGTACAGACGCTGTGGTTGTCGTACTCCAATCGTAGCAATACCACGTTCTCCAGATGCGACGCTTTGGATGACCTCTTTAAATTGCTCAAGTGCAAGGTTTCCAACGATCCCGGAAAATGCACTGTGAAGGAGCGAGCCGAGTGCTTTGGCCCAATTCTGTCCGGAGGGCCTAGCCTGAAGGTGATTTTCCTTGTCTTCTTAGTCTTGACCATCTTACTTTTTCTTATTTGATGACCATATTCGCCGCGCCCTCCACGAAGACCGCACGGGACTATTTCAAGGGCACTCACGACGAGCGATAGGTGTGAGTCCGTTCAGACCTTCACTTCTTGACCCCTACTTCACGATGTCCTTCTCCATCAACTCATCATCGACCGCTTTGCTCAAATCCGGCACGCGGAAATACGTGGTGACGCCGCTGGGGTCGGCGAACTCGGTCAACACCACGTCGAGCGACGCGGGGTCTTTGGTCTCGCTGCCGGGCATCCACGCTTTTGCCAATACCTTCAGTCCGTCGGGACGTACCGACGTGTCCGCGACGGGCGCGCCGAGCGAGTTGGGATCGACGATCAGGTCGCTCGGCTTATCGCACTTCGCAAGAAGATCGGCGTTGTTGGCGGCACCGACGCAGTAGACGACGGGACCGCGCATCAATGCCGCACGTCCGTCTTGCGTTTTACGGCCGCGAACCAATCGCCACGGCATGTCCATTTCGAGTATGACGGTATCGCCTGATTCCCACTTGCGGCTGATGTCGTAGAGGGTGTCGCCCTGCTCGACTTCGATTGGCGTATCGCCGTTGATGCTGATTCGGGGCTTCGTGCACCACTTCGGCATCCGCAGGCGGAGGGGAAACTCCATCGAACCCGTCGGCGTGACGACAATCTTCACGCGACCCGACGTGGGGTAGTCGGTCTCCTGCTGAATGGTGACGGCGTTGCCTCCTCCCAGATCGACCTTGGCCGTGGACTGCGTGTAGAGATTCACCGCGACGCCGTTGCCCGAGCGGTAGCAGACCATCGCGGGCAACTCGGCCATGATGCGCCGGTAGTTGTTCGGACAGCAGAAGGTGTCGCGGTCGAAGTAAGTGCGAGGGCCTTCGAGTGCGCAGAAGTAGCGAATCTGCCGGCCGTCGGGCGATTCGGCGGCAAACAGCGCGTTGTATACGGAGCGCTCCATCATGTTGCCGAACAGCGGATTGCCTGAGAGGCGGAGCGAGCGATCCAGCATGCGGGTGAGATACGCCGTGGCGCAGCTTTCGCTTACGTTGCCGCTGCCGATCTGGCTATCGTGCCACGCCTCGTTCAGGCTGCACGAACCCGAGATCAGCAGCCCGTCGTTCTCCGTGAGGAAATCGAGGGCCTGCTGCGTCTGCTTGAGCAATCGCATATCGGGTTGAATGTGGTACAACTGAAACTGCGCCACGCACAGGCACATGAAGATGTAGCAGTGCCGCTCGTCGTCCATGTGATAGGGCTGGCCCGCCTCGTCCATTTTGATGGCCGAGTTCCATTCGCCCAGTTTGTACTGCTCGAATTTAGTGCAAAAGTCCAGATAACGTTGGTCCTTCGTCGTCTCGAAGAGCGTCAGCAGCGCGGCGTCGAGGCCGGTCGTGACGCCGTACATGTTGCCGCGCTTGTTGGTGTTTGGAATGCGGCCCGGCTCGGCAGACCACGTCGCGATGATGAAATCGGCCAGCTTCTTCGCCGCCGTCAACGAGGCTTCTTCGTTGAAGAATCTGTAGTCGTTGGTCAAGCCGAGCACCATGTACGACATTTCGTGGATGTCGTATACCCCCCATAGGCGGTTTGCGGGAATGAGGATGCCGATGTAGCCATCCGGCTCCTGCGTCTTCAGGGTCTCTTCGACGAGGCGCTTCTTCAACGCCAGCACGCGCTCGTCCTTCGTGTACGCGGCGAATCGGACCGTGGCGTCAATCAGCTTGCCAAGGCCGATGTAGCCCTGTTCCTGGTTGCGCGCACGAAACGGCGCGAGAAACACGTTCTCGGTGTCCAACGCGAGCAGATTCTTCGTGACAGTATTATCGAGCCACCGCCCGAT
>JBAZRU010000652.1:0-4287 GCA_041662805.1 Candidatus Hydrogenedentales bacterium
GCAGCAAGGCGGAAATTGTCCAGGTGCCGCCAAGCGGTCAGGTTCGCGGGTGGACGGGATCGTTCTACCTACAGCGGGTGAACCGCAGCAGCGGCGATTTCTCGTTTCGCACGCCGGCCGCGACCATTTCCGTCGAACAAGATTCCCAAGTGCGGTTTGACGTTGTTGGCGAAGGCGCCACAACGGTAAGCGTTCGCTGGGGCCGTGCCCTCGTGCGCGCCGAAGGTGGCGCGCCGGTCGCCGCAACGGCGGGCCAACGCGTGTATGTTGATCCCGGCCTTCTGCCGTCCGCGCCTGTTCCTTTCGACAAGAGTGTCGAGGACGAATTCGACGCGTGGAACCGCGAGCGCGCCAAGCAATTGGCTCTCGGCGACCAAGCCCTGCCGTCCACAATTCCGTCGTCTTCACCTCCTCTGGGCTATTCGGACCTTGGCAACTATGGCGAATGGGTCTATGTGGATAACCGCCAATACTGGCGTCCGACGGTTGTCGTCGACTACGTACCTTACCGGTCCGGGTATTGGGGCTACGTGCCGGCCTACGGAAACGTTTGGAATGGCTCCTATCCTTTCTGTTATGTGACCTCCCACTACGGCCGCTGGAACTACAACTCCGGCTACGGCTGGCTGTGGAGCTATGACCCCGTATGGGCTCCTGCCTGGTGCGCGACCGTCCGCTACGGATCGTATTTCGCGTGGTCCCCCTACGACATCTACAACCGCCCCTGCACGTACGGCAGTTCGTACTTCAGCGTCGGCGGCATCCAGTTCGGGATCTTCGGCAGCAGCTATTGCAACTACGACGACTTTTTCTACGGGCCGTGCTCCGTATATCCGGCGACCCAGAATATCTTCGTGAACATCAACATCAACTCCGACGATGTACACTTCTGGGACATCTATTCGCCGACGTACCGCCTCCCGCACTCCTCGTATTACGGCACGAACGCGCTTGCTCGCGAGTACGCACCTCGCCGTGTCATTCGCGGACTCGATGTGTATGGCGACCGGCAGATGCGCGCGTCCGAACGGATCGGGTCGCTCGAGTCAGCCTCTGGCCGCAGCCAGTTCCAGACCGTTGATTCGTCGCGGTCCCGCGCGGTCAGAACGTCCTTTGCATCGAACGACCGCCATGCGCAGACCCGCCAAGTTCGAATTCCGGAGCGGGCGCCCGCGGATAGTCAGACTATCGCGCGCCGCGTCGAACGCGACGCACAGTCCATCCGCGCGACCAGCGACCTGAACACACGTACGCGTGGGCGCGCTCCAAGCGCCGACATGGCCGTTGCACCGGGTACCGGTTCGACAACATCGCCCAATGGGCGGGCTGTCCGCGATGCGCGCGGAACCGCATTGGACACGCGAAGCACCGCGACGACTCCGGCCACCGGCACAACCGATACCTTCTCTCGGCGCGGCCGCAGTGTCGACACAACCGGCCCGCAGCGCACCTCCGAACCCTCGGAGCAGCCAGGCAGTGCAGTGCGCAACAGCACGCGGCAACGGCAGACGACCCCGCCGACAGGCGATGTTATCAGCCGCTCGAACGCGGGAAGCGCACGGCAACGGCAGACGACGCCTCCGGTGGGTGATGTCATCAGCCGTGAGAATGCAGGAAGCGCGCGGCAACGGCAGACAACCCCTCCGACAGGCGATGTCATCAGCCGCTCGATCGCAGGCAGCGCCCGCCAACGGCAGACGACGCCCCCTGTGGGAGAAGTCATCAGCCGCACAGCGCCGAATGCCGAACGTCAGCGGACGACGATACCTCCGGTGAGTGGCGGCGTCAGCAACGGGCGGAGCACCGGTCCGTCGCAGCGCACGCCGATTCGCGACACCGCAGCCCCCATTGGATCCGCACGCGGCAATTCGCAGCGGCAGTACACGCAACAGGATGCCACGACTGTTCCGCGGAGTTCGTCTCGCGTGATGACGATGCCGCGCAATCCGATCCAAAGCACCCCCGTGCAGGATTGGGCGCGTCCAGAGTCCCGTGTACAGACCGTAGCGCCGCAGGTAACGCAGCCGCGCGCGATAGACTCGCCGCGCTCCATTACACAAGAACCACGAATCAGTGCACCGGCGTACACGCCGCGCGCGCAGCGTAACGAGGCGCCGTCCTACACACCGCAGGTTGAAACGCCCAGCTACACGCCGCGTGCTATCGAGCGCCCGTCGTACCAGGCGCCGCAACGTGTAGAGCGCCCGTCGTATCAAGCACCGGCCCAGCGCTACGAAGCGCCGCAACGCGTCGAACGGCCGTCCTACAATCCGCCGGCGGTACAGCAACGCCAAGTTGAATCCGCGCCGCAACGTCAAGCTCCATCCTTCGAGTCGCGTTCCAGTGCAGGCAGTTCGCACAGTTTCGACCGTGGGGACCGCGGTAGCAGCAGCGACAGTGGCCGTGGCCGGGCACGTTAACCAAACAGGAGATTGCAGTCATGCAAACGAGATATAGCATTCGATTCGCAGCCCTTCGCATTGCCGCAGTGCTACTGCTGGCTCTGGCGACGCTGGGATGCCCGACCGGAAACCCCGACACGGATTACGACATCGGCTATGCCGCGGGCTTTGCCCAGGACGGCCGCTATTGGGACGGGTACTGGGACGGCTGGGACATGATCGACTTCACGCCGATCTACTACGACACAAGCGATATCCCCTACGTTGAATCGCCAGCCTACGACGCCGGGTACTACGACGGCATCTGGTATGCGTACAACGACGGCTATTTCGTCGACTACCATTACGCGTTCATCATCGGCTTCAGCGAGGGCTACGACAACGCGTACTGGTCCGACTATCTCGACTTTCTCGATATCGATCAACACACCGAATTCGAACACGGCGGTTGGGTGGATGGCTATCACGACGGATACTCCGAAGGCCGTGTGTTCGGCGCCAGCGACTATGAGCAAGGATTGTCGTTCGACTGGCTTGACGCGCTGCTCGACTACGAATCCGGCACGGACCTGTACTTTGAGGAAGTCGATGTCGGCACCGGAATCTACGGCCCGGTCTTCCTGTACGAATACGGCCTCGACCCGAACACGCTTAAGATGCGCGCCAAGTCGGCCATCCACGCCGGTCGCGGACCCCTGACCATCCGCCACAACGGCGAGAAGGCCGATCCTCTCGGCGAATACTTCCGGCCTTTCAGCACGGAAGCTGCCGACGAACTCAGCGTTATCCCTACAGAGAGCCTGCGCGACAGCACTCAACTGCGGCTGACGACTTCCTGGCTGCAGCGCGTCAACGCATACCTCAGCGCCACAAAGTCCTTGGAAAAGAACACGATCGAGCCGAGAGGCCGCCGCGTGGATATCTAATCCCGGCACTTTGCTGGTCTTCCTCCCGACAAACGCGCCCCCGTCCACCCCCGCGGACGGGGGCGCACCGCATTCCAAAGGGGGTGTGCCCTCGTCTCGGCGCATACTCATTACATTCTGCTTGACGCGACGTTCCGCTCCTTATAGACTTGCGGGTTGAACTAGCCGCGCCAGGACTTCGGGCAAAAAAGTCCGGCGCAAAACGCTACTTTTTACCAGGGGGAGCAAATCCAATGTCTTATGCCGATCGTGTATTCGAATTAGTCCAGCGTCGCGATCCCGGCCAGCCCGAATTCCATCAGGCGGTCAAAGAAGTTCTTGAAACGCTCGACCCCGTGTTGGAGCGTCACCCCGAATACGAGGAGAATCGCATCCTCGATCGGTTGGTCGAGCCCGAGCGCGTTATTACGTTTCGTGTGCCGTGGCTGGATGACAAGAACCAGGTTCAAGTGAACCGGGGATTTCGCATTCAGTTCAACAGCGCCATCGGCCCGTACAAGGGCGGGCTCCGGTTTCACCCAACGGTGAACCTCGGCATCTTGAAGTTCCTCGCTTTCGAGCAGATCTTCAAGAATTCTCTCACGACGTTGCCCATGGGCGGCGGTAAAGGCGGCTCCGATTTCGATCCGAAAGGAAAGTCCGATTCGGAAGTCATGCGCTTCTGCCAATCGTTCATGACGGAATTGTGCAAGTACATCGGCCCCGATACGGACGTGCCCGCCGGCGATATCGGCGTAGGCGGCCGCGAAATCGGGTATCTCTTCGGCCAGTACAAGCGCATTCGCAACGAGTTCACCGGCGTGCTGACCGGTAAGGGCATGAACTGGGGCGGGTCGTACATCCGTCCGGAAGCCACGGGATATGGCGCGGTCTACTTTGCGCAGAACATGCTGGGCACCCGCGGCGATTCGATCGAAGGCAAGGTATGCGCCGTGTCGGGTTCGGGCAACGTCGCCCAG
>JBAZRU010000653.1:0-1848 GCA_041662805.1 Candidatus Hydrogenedentales bacterium
TGGAATTCGGCATCCTTGTCCAACAGTTCGAGGAGATTGTCCATGAAATCCAGGAGCAACAGGCGCGTCTCCTCGAAGGGATATCCCCACTCACGATCCCAATGCGAATTCGACACGACATGGACGGTCTTACGGCCTTTGGACATGGAACATCTCCCTGGAGTTGTGTAGAAGGGGATATGATGACAAATGCACCGTGCGGCGCGCAATTCGTTGTTCGCGAGAGATGCAAACGACGGCGTGGTATAATGCGAGTCACTATTAGCCCTCTTGGGGAGGGCACTGGAGGCGTGATGTCGCTCAAAGACCGACTGACGATTGAGCCCGGAAAACGCGGCGGAAAGCCCTGCATTCGGGGTATGCGCATCACGGCGTACGACGTGCTCTCGTACTTGGCTTCCGGTATGACTGCGGCAGAGATCTTGGCCGATTTTCCTTACTTGACGCAGGATGACATTCTGGCTTCACTACATTATGCTGCACATTGATGTAGATGTTCTCCAAAATCCAACTCTATCTTAATCAACAAGGTCCATGCATGAATATTGCGCAACCGCCGCCACTGCCAACGCAAGAATCCAGTTCTCCTTTGCCCCAAACCCAATCGACTCCTCCCCCAGCGAAGCCTCGGTCATCCGGCGCGCTGGGTCCGATAGGCGGCGCAATTGCTCTGGTTATCGCGTTTGCCGCGAAGTTTAAAGTCTTGCTGATCCCGGTGTTGAAATTCTTCCCGGTCGCCCTCAAGACCGGCGGCACGATGATTGCCTCAATCTGGTTCTATGCCCTGGGGTGGGGATGGTGGTTCGCGATAGGATTCGTGCTCTTACTCTTCGTACACGAATGCGGGCATCTGGTCGCCGCGCGCATGTTCGGACTGAAGGTAGGCGCGCCCGTGTTCATCCCATTCATGGGGGCTTTCATCGCATTGAAGGAAGCCCCGCGCAACGCGTGGATTGAGGCGTGCGTGGGGATCGGCGGACCCCTGCTAGGCACCGCCGGTGCGATAGTGTGCGAAGTCCTGTTCCTTGTGACGAAAGAGCCGTTCTTCCGCGCGTTGGCCTACACGGGATTCTTTCTGAACCTCTTCAACCTCGCGCCGGTCGGCATGCTCGACGGTGGACGTGTCGCCACGGCCCTCTCGCCGTGGCTATGGCTTGTTGGGCTCGTGATTGTCGGTGTGCTCGCGTACACGCACATGAATCCCATTCTGTTCATCATCCTCGTGCTGTCCGCGCCGCGTCTTTTCATGTTGTTTCGCGCGAAAACGGACGAAGAGAAGCGCTACTTCGAAGTACCGTCGGAACGGCGATTCGCGATGGCCACGGTCTACTTCGGCCTAGTGGCGTTTCTCGTCGTGGGGATGCAGTTCACGCACATTGCTCCCCCGCCCCGATAGCGCGGTATCCCGCCGCATACGCCGTCCGCCGGAAAATTACCTTGCCTCGGGAAGTCCGAAGTGGAGTCCCTCTACAGGCCAACCGTTCTCGTCCGTGAAGCGGATGTTGACGCCCCATCGCCCTTTGGAGTTAACGGACGTGATGGCCAGGGTATTCTCGCCCTTCGGTATCGTGACGGGGACGGTTTCCTCGAAGTCGTATCGATCCTTGAAGACCATGCCATGCCCCTTCTCGGGATACTGCTTGTGGTCCACGATGACCTGCCCATTCAGCCAAACAACAGCGCCATCATCCCAATTGAGGTGCATCACAACGTTGCGCTCTTCCTCGGCACGAATCGTTGCCGCCAAGTGCACTGAGGAATCGTCGGTATTCAAGAAATCGAAAGCCGCCGCAAGGCGCACCATCCCCAGTGGCTCCCAATTGTGAAAGGTGAACCACCGCACCGCGC
>JBAZRU010000653.1:1858-4271 GCA_041662805.1 Candidatus Hydrogenedentales bacterium
CGCTGTCCCTGCCGTATACAGGGAGATCGGGATTGATCGGCGCAAGCGCGGCCTTGGGCGCGGACTGCGCGGGATGCGTGAACGGATTCGACAGCATGCCGAGCACCATCCAGTCGCCGGGCGTACCGAATCGTTCGCAATACATCTGTGGCGTCAGCTCTCCCGAATCGAACGCGCGAACGTGCTTCACCAATGCGAGGATGTGCGGGTCCTGCGACGTGGTCTTCTCGCGCAAGATGCGCTGCCACTCCGTGACAACGCGTTCTTCGTCTTCGAAAGGCTGGGCTTTCAGTTGATACTTCTCGCGCACGTCCGGCGCGTACGAATGCCACACAGGATGGGCTGAAAAGGACCAGATATATCGTTTGGCCGTCAGCCGCAGGATTTCCATCTGTTGCCGCAGTTCGGCCAGTTCCGCGTCCCATGGCTGCATGGGGTAGTCTTTGCCGCCGGTTTCTACGCGATGAAGGGGCCACACGCCCGGAGCCATCGAACAGCACCGCGTCCAGTACTCCAGAACGTCTTTGTTCGAGAACAGCTTGCGCACGTTCATGTCGCCCGTGCGGCCCAGCGCCACCTGCGACACCGGATCGAGCAGGCTATAGGAGCGTTCGCTGGCGAGATGGAGGCCTCCGGGCGCGTTGCGTTTCGCCATCGTCTCAAGCATCGCCGTTTGGTACGCCGTGCACAACGGACGTGTCCACATTTCGCCCGGCAACAAGAGGATTACCGCATCGGGGTACGCATCCAACACCGCGGTAATCGTCGCGGCGCCTTGTTCCGCCGCCCCCGCCAGCAAGTCCTCGGCCGTGTAGTTGTCGTAGGTGTACGCTGGGTGGTCCAGGTCGTAGCGGGGATAGGGGTACTCGACGTCGATGGCCACGCCGCGAAACCCGAGGTCTTTCGCCGCGCGTCCTACTGCCGCGAAGTGCTTGACCATCTTCGCGGTGTAGTCCTTCGACAACAAGGTTTGAGGAGAAGGCCATTCATCGCTGTCGCCGAAGTACACGCCCAGGAAATTCTCCGTAGCGCCGGCCTGTGCCAATCTCGCGACACTCTGCCGCGCGAGGTCCGCCCACTGCGGATTCTTGGCAGGCGCGTCTCCCACGCCGATGGTGTCGGCTACGCCCGAATCCCAGCTCCCAATAACAAAGAAGAGCCCATCGTAGATTTGCGCCACATCGGGCGCATGCTCCGTCAAATAGGCATTGGGCGCCGCGGAATACGCAAGCATCTTGGGCGAGAAATCGCCGTGGACGAGCGGCGTCGAGACGGCGCATAGGACAGCACAAGAGAACAGCGTGGATAGGCGAAGCATATCGATTCCCCCGAATTCAGTTTTGGCCGTGCGAAATAGTGCCACTCGCGGCCTGGATTGTAAAGGGAGCCGGCAATTTTCCCGTGGATAGCCCATTGGAAATAGTGGCCGCAAAGGCTAGAATGGACCTTCGGGCCGCGACGCGCAGTCCCGTTCCATCGGGCGATGATCGTGATAGGGGGATACCATGAAACCAGCCGTTAGGAAACTCAAGGGCCTCATAACACTGGGGGCACTCGTCATGATGTTGTTCCTGGCGCCGCTTGCCAATGCCGAAAACGCCGGCAACTTGCGCGGGGCCTTTGCCTCGCCGTCGGTCGAATACAGCACGGCCCCGCTGTGGGTGTGGAACGATATGATGTCCGAGGAGCAGGTTAGACAATCGTTACGCGACATGGCATCGCAAAATGTAATGCAAGCCTTCGTCCATCCTCGTCCCGGTCTCATGACGCCCTACCTTGGCGAGCAATGGTTCGCCATGTGGAAGGTCGCCCTCGACGAAGCCAAGAAGCTTGGCATGCGCATTTGGATCTACGACGAAAACTCCTATCCCTCGGGTTTTGCCGGCGGCTTCCTCGGCGAAGTGATGCCCGAGTCGCGCGGGCGCGGTTTGAAGTTCGAGGAAATGGAAGAAGTGCCTACGCCTCTCGGTGAAAATGTCCTGGGCGTTTACCGCATCGAAGGGGACACCTCCAAGAACGTGACCAAAGAGGCTGCATTCCCCAAGGCGCGTTATGTTGTCGTCAGGCAGGACTTCGCCCCGATGGGTCCGTGGTTTGCCGGTAAATCCAACATCGATCACCTGCTACCCGGCGCGACCGAGAAGTTCCTCGAAATCACCCTCGACGCGTGCAAAGCGAACTTCGGCGAAGAGTTCGGCAAACTCGTACCCGGTTCGTTCACGGACGAGCCCCATCTCGCGGTGGCTGGACTTCACTGGACTCCCGATCTCCCTGCCGTCTTCCAGAAGCGCTGGGGCTACGACCTCATGGATCACCTGCCTTCGCTTCACACGGAAGTGGGCGATTGGAAGCGCGTTCGCCACAACTACCTTCAGGTCATCAACGACCTCTTCATCGAGCGCTGGGCCAAGCC
>JBAZRU010000654.1:0-4269 GCA_041662805.1 Candidatus Hydrogenedentales bacterium
TCTATTCTCCATGAGCCGCCGGAATATGGATCTCCTCCGAGTCGTCCACCCACTCCCGAATTCCTGAAAGTCTCTTGTAAGGGACGAAATGACAGTCCTCACCATTTCCAGAGACCCGTGCAAAACGACGTCTTCCAAGGCGTACGTACTCGTCACCGCAGGCGCACCAATAATGGTGGAACCCTAATGCTTCCCATCCGTAAATGGTCCCAATACTCCATATGTAATCACTCATCTTGTGGCACTTGCCGTTCGCACATACTGGGAAGGGGTAAAAGACCAGGGTATAAGCCAAAGTGACCAGCCAGAATACTACGGATGTGACGGTTGCTCCGATTAGCACACCCATTACTTTTGTCCATGAGGCAGACGCGACAGGCAAGTCAATTAAACCTGCACTGAGCCACGTTCCAAGAAACACTATGAACAGGAGGGGAAAGAAGGATGTGTTCTTGAGTCTGCTCGCCCCAGCCAGAAGGTGCACCACAAAACTCAAATAGGAAGAGTTTATGTTACGCTCAAGCCACCTGCGCATACTCCAACACCTCCGCTGGCCGCTGCCATAATCAAAGTGGAATCAGTTGCTGCAGAGCCCGTGCCGCTATCCGCGCGGAATCTCCCGGATAAAGATGTCTTTGAACCACAGATTCGAGCCGTGGTTCTGCAATTCGATCTGCCCCGACGGATAGATCGGCTTGTCCCGGTTCCAGTAATTCTCGAGAACCACGTTGTCCACGACCAGTTTGTCATTGAGCCATACCGTGACGTTTTCGCCAATCATCTTGATGCGAAACGTGTTCCATTGCCCCACGGGATTGTCGGCCTTCACCAGAGGAATGCTCGCACCCTTCTGGTTGTTGTACAGGCCCCCGGAACCGACCGGATTCTTGTCGGGATCCCAAATCTGCACCTGAGGACTGCCGCGCAGATAGATGCCGCTGTCGCCGCCTTCCTTGATCTTCCAACTGACCAGCATGTCGAAGTCGGCATAGTCGCGCGCGGTGCACAGGCTTTCGCCGCCACCATCGAAATTGATCACGCCGTCCACCGCGGACCAGTGCGCGCGTATGCCCTCATCGGCCGTTGCCTGGGCCGCGGCCAGATCTTGCGGAGTCATCGCGGCGCGTTTCTCAGGGTCGGCGACGAGACCTTTCCACCCCGTCAGGTCCTTGCCGTTGAACAAGGCGACATATCCCTTGGGCGCTTTGCCCGCGGCGATATCTCCCATCAACTCGGCCACCTTGGGCTCGATAGCCTTGGCCCACAGCCGATGCCCCTGCTCGTTCGGATGCTCAAAATCGGGCAGCAACGAACTCGGAAGAGAACCATCGGGCTGAAGGTAGATACCATTGACGTCCAGATAGAACACGTTGGCCCCGTCCGCCGTCTTCGATGCGATCTCATTGGCCTTGGATAAAACCTCGCGTTCCGCATCGGGTTTCTCGTGACGCGGGAAAATGGCCAAGAGCAGAATCTTCGTAGTCGGGAGTTTCTCGCGAAGTTTCTGCACGACCGCCGTGACGCCTTCGCCGATCTCTTCGCCCGTGTTCGTGCTTCCGTTGTTCTGGCCAATCATGACGATGGCGAGTTTCGGCGCGATGCCATCGACGTTGCCGTGGTCGAGACGCCACAGGACGTGCTCCGTGCGGTCGCCGCTGATGCCGAGGTTGACCGCGTTGCGGTCGCCATAGTACTCGTCCCAAACGGGCTTGCCCTGTTTCTCCCAGTTCTGGACGATCGAGTCGCCGATGAAGATGAGATCCACGTTGCCCTGCTTCACCCGCTGGTTCATGGCCTCGTTTCGCTCCAGCCACTTCGCGCTGGTTCCCGCAATGGGCGTTATAGCCGTGTTGGCGGCATAGACGGGAATAGAGCCCGCGAGCAAGACCAACGCAAGTGTCCCCGAAAGGACGAAGGCATACCTGCAAACATGACGCGTTTTCATTGACGTTTTCTTTCCTTGTCCGCCCGTTGGGAAGGCGACGTGAATTCCACAAACATGGACAGTAACGATAGCACTGTGGCGGAGTGGAATCGAGGGAACAATCGAAGTGCTATTGACCGGGCGCTTCACGGGTGCGTTCGCGAACGAAGAACAGCATGACCGACGCGGCCATCGCGAAGGCGGACCCTGTGGCGAAAGCAGTGAAGATGCCGTAGCGATCCCAGATGAACCCGAAGAGGAGGCTGGCGGGAAGTGCTGCAATTCCGACGATGCCGTTGTACCACCCGAGAGCGGCGCCACGCGCATGGGCGGGCGCGAGGTCGGCGACCCACGCCTTCTCGCACGGTTCGGTGAGGCCGAAGTAGAGCCCGTAGGCGAGAAACACCGCGATGAGCACTCCGGGCGAAGAGAAGTAGCCAAACGCGAGGTAAATGAGCGCGTAGACAATCCAGCCCGCGAGAATGACTTTGCGACGCCCCAGCGTGTCGGACAGCGTCCCTCCGAGATAGGCAAAGACCATCTTCACGACATGATGAAGCGCCCAGAGGATTGCGATCCATGCGCCGGGCACACCGGAGTCGGACAGGCGCAGGAGCACAAAGGCGTCCGTGGAATTCCCAAGTGTGAACAGAAGCAGCGCCGCAAGGTAAACGCGGAAGTCGCGGTCGAAGATGCTCCACGACGCGGCATTCGTCGAGGCGTCTTGCTTGGTGCGGGCAATCACGGGCTTCTCGTTCACGCCGATTGCCAGCACAAAGATGACGATGACCGCGGGGATGGCCGCCAGTAGGAAGACCGTGCGCAGCGACAGGCCCGCAAAGGTCAGCAGCGCCGCCGCGATGAGCGGACCCACCACGGCCCCCGCGTGGTCCATGCTTCGATGAAACCCATAGGCTTGGCCACGGTGCTCGGAGTCGACCGCATCGGCGATAAGCGCATCGCGCGGGGAAGTGCGCACGCCCTTGCCTACGCGGTCGAGAAAGCGCATGACGAGTACGAAAGGCCAACCTGTCGCCAGGCCGATCAATGGCCTCACGATTCCAGCGAGGCCGTATCCCGCCAGGATGAATGGCTTGCGTCTGGAGACCCGGTCGGTCCAATACCCGGAGACGATCTTGAGCACCGACGCGGTAGTCTCGGCAATGCCTTCGATGACGCCCAACGCAAGCGCCGACGCGCCCAGCGTCGTCGTGAGAAACAAGGGCAGCAACGGATATATCATCTCGCTCGACATGTCGGTGAAGAAACTGGCAATGCCGAGGACAACAACCGTGCGCGGCAAGCGTTGCATAGGCAATTCCTGTGGTGGACGCCGAGCGGACGAATAACGGCAGGCCGTAACCTTACTCCACAATCTTACGCGATTCTATCGGAATCGCGAATGTTGCTGGAGCCTGGAGCACGCTCTAGAATCAACCGCTCACGTCCGCGAAATCTCACAGCGGGCTTGGGGGCGTATTTGCGATTCTGAAGATGGTGCCGCGAAACGGTTCGACCGGGAGAATCCAAGATGAGCGTATACCTATTGGCGGCGGTCCCCATGATGGTCTCTCTCGCTGCGGGCGATGAGCACAGCGACATCGGCAATCTCTTTCCGTTTGTGAATTCTTATGCGGAAGGCTCCCCGTTCTCGTTGTCCTATCTCTCGCAGCCCTGGCCGGACGCGGACGCGTGGCGCGCACAGGGGCGCGCGAAGATGCTCGAATTGCTGGGCTACAGTCCCGATCCCGTGCCGCCCGCCGCCGAAGTGCTCGATACGGTCCATAAGCAAGGCTACACCCGGCTTCGCGTCCGATATTCGGTAACGAAGGACCGGACCACCGAAGCGTTCCTGCTTACCCCCGATGGCCTCACAGGGCCTGCCCCCGCAGTCGTCGCCATCCATGATCACGGCGGCTTCTACTACTTCGGCAAAGAGAAGATCACGGAGACGGAAGACGCGCCCCAAATTCTGAAGGAGCATATCGAGAAGGCATACGGGGGTCGAGCTTTTGCCGACGAACTGGCACGTCGCGGATTCGTCGTGCTGGTTCCGGATGGTTTCTACTTCGGTTCGCAACGCCTCGATCCCAGTCAATTGCCCGACCGGTTCACCACCACGTTGAAAGACCTTCCCAAGGGTAGCGACGCGTATATCAAGGCGTTCAATGATATGGCGAATCAACACGAGACGATGGTCGCCAAGACAATCTTCGACTCCGGGACCACGTGGCCGGGCATCTTGTTGCAGGGCGACCGTGCCAGTGTGGACTATCTGATTACACGGTCCGTAGTCGATCCTATGCGGATTGGACGCATCGGCTTGTCCAACGGCGGATTCCGTT
>JBAZRU010000655.1:0-4268 GCA_041662805.1 Candidatus Hydrogenedentales bacterium
CGTCGAATCCAGGAGCGTTGCGAATAGGTGCTTGCGCCGGAAGAGCCAGCGTAGCACGCGTACTTGGAGGACCGAGCCGCCGAACACGACGAGCAGCAGGCCAACCATCACTCCGCGTGAGACGGCCGTGGACGCAGGCGCGGTCCCCAGTAGGACTTTCATACTATCATTCGGCTGCTCTTCGGCCATAGGGGGCCGCCGCGTCGTGTCTTTCTCTATCCAACCGGTGGTTGCGCCCCGGCTTTCTTCGAAGAGGGGCATTACGTGTCCGCTGTGAGGAACGAGGTAGGCGAAGGAGAGGCCTGCCGTACCTCGCTGCAACCGGCCGACAACCGTGAACTCGATGCCATCGAGCGTGAAGTGGTCGAACCGGCAGTACGCGCCCGCGAGGGCTTCGGGTTTACCGGGCTCCGGCACACGGCCGGATTCCAGCAGGGATGCCCACTCGGAGTCGGGCATTTCGACGGCGACGATGTACTCCCGCATGTCGAGGTGCAGGGAGGCGATTGCTTCGGCGCCCTTGGGCTGTTTTCGCAGTTCTTGGATCAAGGGGTAGAAGGGGGCGGTCTCTTCACGCGTCAGCCGGAAGCGAGCGGGAATTACGTCGTCCCAGAAGGGCTTGCCTTCGATCGCGACGAGCGCGTTGCGCCAGACTTGTTTTTTCTGCGATAGCGATTCGATGTGGGCGAGGTAGAGCATCAACGAGACGCCGGCCACCAGCGTTGCGAGTGCGGCCCAAACGGCGAAACCTCCGCGCGGCGCGTGCTGCGCTTCGTCGGCGGGCAGCGGGTCGAGGGGGTCCAATTCCATCATGCGGGGGTTATCTCATCGCCACGGCGGGCGCCGCCGGAGGAGCGAAGAGCGTGTCGACCATGTGTTGCATGAGGTTCGTAAAGAAGGGTTCCTGGTTGGGCCCCATCCAAGACATGGTGAACATTTCGTATTCCACGCCTTCCTCTTTGGCTTCGTAGTACTTCTGCGGGGAGACGTAGCCGAGGTAGTCCCCGGCGAAGCTGCACACCCACAGGTCGACGCCGCGCTGCGCGGCCCACTGCTTCATCTCGACGCTGATTTCGCCGCTCATGTCGCACGGGGTTCCGAAGAAGAGCATGTTCCCGACGCGAACTCCTTGAATCCAGCCTTCCGCGTCCAGGCCAAGGAACGGGAAGAGGTTCGGGGAGAGTCTCCACGATTGGTTCAGCCGAAACTGAATGGGAGGGGAATCGAACGCGAATCCGACCGAGGCGATGTCGAAAGAATCCGAGAAGGTGGCTTTCTCGGCATCTTCGAGGACGAGTTTGGCCAAGGCCTCACCCATGTTCAGCGACTTGGCGTAGCCATCCGCACCTTCAATGCTGCTTCCCATGCTGCCGAGCGCCCCGCCGAGATACATGCCGAATTGGCCCGAATCAATTTCGAGGAAGCGCTGGAGATATCCGGGATAGTCGCCGCTGAACTCCATATTGCTTCCACCCAGATTGGTGGGGTGCGCCGAATAGGAGGCGAGATAGCACGACTTTCCGTCTTTTTGACGTGCGATGAGATAGCTCAACTCGCTGTCGACGGGGGCTTGGCGCGTGCGGTTCCGAATGTATTGAGGGGCATCGACCGAGCCCGACGCCAGGTCGGCGAGTTTGAGATCGTTGTAGGCGTCGATAATCGCGGCGGCAAAGCCTTTCGCCACGAGTTCCACGATGGCTGCGTTGTACTTGCCGGAGAATTCATTTGCCAGCAAGCCTGGACCCCACGCTCCGGGTCCGGAGTGCGTGTGAGACGAATTGAACAGGATATCGTTTGGCGTTAGTTGCGTTTGCTCTTCGACAAGCTCCCGCGCTCGATCCGCCACGTTGTTGGGCACGATCAGCATGTCCGAGCCGGCCAGGACGACGGTGTCTTTCCCGTCGCTCAAAGCCAGAGCCTTTGCATACAACTCGTCGTGGACTCCGGTGCTTGGCCTGCCTTCGCGATTGCCAAACCCGGCGAGTGGCGTGCCGATGGGTGGCGTAATCGAAGCCTTGCCCCAGCCGGCGCGCAGGCGATCCGGGGTGGCCGTGATGTCCGATTCCTTGGCGTTTTCGTTAATCTTTGCCACTGCTTCGCGATAGTACCGCTCCTTGGTGACGTCGCTGGCGCGGTAGTTCGGCCACGGGCCTACAATGAGAATGAACAGGAAAGCCAGGACAAGGACTGCGATTCCCGCACCCTTAAGGATTTTCTTCATCATGGGGGACATCTCCTGACTTGCGCCCGGAAGTGGGGCGACTCGATCCTTGGCGAACCGGGGCTATTGGTCGACGGAGGCCTTAAGCACTCCGTCGTCGCTATTGGCTACGATCTCAAACGCATCGCGTGCCTTTTCCAAGGGAAAAGAATGGGTAATCAATGACTTCACATCGAGCCGCCCTTCCGCCACGAAGGCGATTGCGGCGGGGAAGTTGAATAAGAAGCGACGGCACCAGGTTATGGTGAGTTCCTTGCGGCGCGCGATGTCTACTGGAAAGACACCATTCTCCGCACCGGATATTCCTGTCAATACGCAGCGTGCGGCGGGCCGGGTCAAACGGCACGCGATGTCTGGCGTGATGATCGAGCGCGCGCAGTCGATGGCGATGTCGACGCCGCGTCCTTTCGTTTCCTCGAACACCGTCTTGACACAGTCGAGGGATTCGGGATTGAACGCGGAATCGACGCCGTGGCGGGCTGCGGCCGCGACGCGGTAGTCGATTGGGTCGCAGCCGATGACGCGACCGGCACCTGCCAGGCGTGCGACTTGGGCGGTCAGGAGGCCAATCGGGCCCAGCCCGAGTATGGCCACGGTCTCTCCGGGGACCAGCCGAGCCAGCTCGATGGTGTGCAAGGCCACGGCAAGGGGCTCGATCATTGCGGCCTCGGCAGCCGAGATGTTGTCTGGTACAGGGAAGCAGAACGCCGCATGGACGCAGATATACTCGCAAAGCGCGCCGTCATTCGGCGGGCCGCCAGGGAACTGGAGTTTCGGGCAGACATTGTAGTGCCCCGTCAGGCAGGACTCGCAGTGAAAACACGGGATGCCCGGCTCTACTGCGACGCGTTTCCCGATAAGCGAGCGGTCCGCGTCCTTGCCCACGTCTTCGACGATACCGGCATATTCGTGGCCAAGCACGATGGGTTCCGTGATGACGGTCTTTCCGATGTGCCCGTCCACGTAATAATGCATATCCGACCCGCAGACGCCGGTGGACTCGATGCGGATAAGGGCCTCGTGGGGGCGCGGGGAAGGCTTCGGCATATCGACCATGCGCATGTCGCGCGAGGCGAACCATTTCACAGCTTTCATGGAGGGGATTCCTCGAGATTGAGGTTGCGTAGGGACGATCATTTTGCCAATAGGCGCTCACAGTAGCATCGTCCGGCGGGCGATGACAAATGGGAGGGGGCGATACGGGAGAAGGAGGGCGCACGGGATACCACTGGCCTGAACGAGCCGGGCTCGCTCCGGAGTCACCCAGTGGTCAGTGGACGCTCTGAGCGTGCGCCGCGTTCATTTGCGAGGCAACCTCGGGCTGGACTTCGCGCAAGAGCTCGTTGTGGCGTTCAATGGCGAGATTCATGAAATCCTCGGCCAAATTGGCGTCCACGGGGAAACTAGTCACCGACATTCCGAATCCGCGCAAGAACTGCGTCAATTCCGCTTCTACGCGTTCTACGACGCGTTTTGCGCCCTCTTCGGGGGTCTCAATCAGCAGAATAGCCAGACCGCTCCGGCTGAGCGTGTACACTTGATCCGAGCTGCGCAACTCGTCGGCCAAGCGCAGACCCAGTTTGGGAAGTAGAGTTTCGCGGTCTTTTGGGGCACACACCGTTATCAATGTGGTCGAAGACGGATAGCGAATCGAACGTTCGATTTCTTCTTTGACCCGTGCGTGAAGATAGTGCTCCGTGCGCAGTCCCGTTGAAGGGTCTCGATAGGCGAGCTTTTCCAGAAGATGACAGCGCCGCTCTAGGTCCGATCTCAACTGAGTCTCTTCGTGTAATCTCTTCTGCAAATCGTCTATTGCCGATTTGAGTTTTTGAATATCATCCATTAACACACTCCTCCACCGACTGTATAGTGTGTAGCAAGTGATGTGCCATCTTGTGGGTGTGGGGAGGGCGTGAAGGATAGTATTGAAGTCAAAAGAGTTATGGGATTAGGAAGCGTATGATTTTTTGATGACCAACTGTTGCGATGTTGAGATGATATTCACATGTGACAACTTTTTGCGGTTTTGCGTATCGCGTAATCGGCG
>JBAZRU010000656.1:0-4265 GCA_041662805.1 Candidatus Hydrogenedentales bacterium
CACAGAGCAGTGTGTGCCCTACTTGGACCGTGCCCCCGTTGCGTACGATGCGCGACCGAAAGACTCCGGCAGGTTTGCCGTTGACGTGGACAGGCTGGCGATCCACCCGGCGCACACGGTAACCATCGCCCACCACCGTCACCAACGCGTGGCGCGCGCAGGCCGCGCCATCAAGGCGGATTTGCACGGCGCAAACCGAACTCTCGCCTACATAAAACGGCGCGCGAACAATCGGAAACTCCGCCCCGTCTTCCGGGCCGTTCACGATGGTAATGCAGTCGGCCTGCCCCGGAGCCCTCATGAGGTAAGCGCCCCCGTGGTGCTGGGCGATTCGCCTTTTCGGAAGATGAGTTCGCCCCCTTCTTCCAAGACTTCGATAATGTCGTCTTCGCAAAACCGCCGCTCGATAATCATCGCGCTAATCGGACTGATAATCAGCCTGTCCACCGCTCGCCGCAACTCCCGAGCGCCGTATTGCGGGCTGTAGCCCTCACGAGCCAATAACTCGTAGGCGCGCTGAAACACGCGAAGATGAATGCGCTTCTCTTTAAGTCTTGCCTTCGATTCCTTGATGCACAAGTCGAGCATCGTACGGACATCCTCGAACAGCAAAGGATAGAACGGGACGATCTCGTCGATGCGATTGATGAACTCCGGGCGGAAATGCTTGCGAAGCTCCGCGAGCACGTCCTCCGTCACCCCGGTATCCGCATGCCGCGATATAAGATCCGCGCCCGCGTTCGACGTAAAGATGATGATGCAATTGCGAAAACTCACCTCGCGCCCGCGATTGTCCTTGATCCGTCCCTCGTCGAGCACGGGAAGAAGCACATCGAATACGCGGCGATGGGCCTTCTCGATTTCGTCGAATAGCAGCACGGAGAATGGTGCTTGGCGCACCGCCCCGGCAAGCCGTCCTTCTTCATCGCCCCCCACGTAACCAGGCGGCGCCCCAAGCAGCCGGGACACGGAGTGTTCCTCGACGAACTCGGACATGTCGAACGTGATGAGATGCTTTGTCGACCCGAATAGGTAGTCCGCAAGCGCCTTGGCAAGCTGCGTCTTCCCGACGCCAGTCGGTCCGATAAAGAGCATGACGGAATCGGGGCGGTTCGGATCGGAGAGACCGGCCCGCGACTTCATAACGGCGGCCACGGCCTTGGCGATCGCATGGTCCTGGCCGATAATGCGCCTCCGCAACCGCGCCTCCAGATCGAGCAGGCGCGCTCGTTCGTCGGCGGTAATCTCCTCGATGGGCACGCCTGTCGTACGGCTCACCACCTTGCGCACATCGTGCGGCGTGACCTTCTCCGCTTGTGGCGTGCTTGTGTCGCTCTCGAACATCCCTGGCTGCATCTTTGCCGCCACGCTGCGCAACCGGTACCGGGCGCAGGCTTGATCGAGAACGTCGATGGCTTTGTCCGGAAACTGGCGGTTAGGCATATACCGCTGTGTCAGCAGCACGGCCGCTTCCATTGCCTTGGATCCGATACGGACCCCATGGTGCTTCTGAAATGTGGTGCGGAGACTCTTCAGCACGTCCAACGTCGCCTCGGGACTCAACTCTTCCACGCGAACCATCTGAAAACGCCGCTCAAGGGCAGGGTCGCGCTCGATAAATTTCCGGTACTCTTGCACGGTCGTCGCGCCGATACACCGGATTTCGCCGCGCGCAAGGGCCGGCTTGAGGAGGTTAGCCATGTCGATGGACCCCCCTTCGACGGTGCCCGCGCCCATGATGAGATGTATCTCATCAATGAACAGAATCGTGTTTCGCGCGCGCTTGAGTTCGCTCAAGAGACCTTCGAGCTTCTCCTCGAACGCCCCTCGATACTGGGTGCCCGACATGAGCGAAGCGACATTGAGCTCGACGATACGGTACGAGGAAAACAGGCCATCGGCGCCGTCCTTGGCCGCCAATCGGGCAAGACCCTCCACGATATGCGTCTTGCCCACCCCCGCTTCGCCGACGAGTATGATGTTGTTCTTCGTCTTGCGCGACAGAATCTCGATAATCGTCATGATTTCTTTGTCGCGGCCAATGGCAGGCCCCAACTCCCCCGCTTGCGCCGCGGCGGTCAAATCCCGCGTAAGGGAGTCTATCTTGGTCTTCTTGGTGCGGCGTTCGGCAGCTTCCTCTTCGGATACGCGCGTTGGACCTTCCGTCTCGCGCGATTCCACGTGTCCCGTTTCCTTCGGCGATTGGGTGTGAGCGGTCGTGTTCCGCTCCGTGGCGACATGGAGCAATTCGTTGCGGAGGGCCTTCAGCATTTCACCACGTGGTATACGCAAGCGGTCCATCGCACGGCTTGGAGCGGCGTGCGCATCCGCCAATACGGCTAGCAGCAGATGACCGATAGTGGGGCTTTGATTTCCCAACCGTTGCGCCAGACGTGCGGCGCGCATTGTAAGTGCCGCACATCGGGGCGTGTAGAACACTTCATGGGAGACCGCCGGCATAAAACCCCGCCAGGCTTCCCGCGACATTTCCTGGGATGCAACCCGAAGGCGTTCGCCGTAATTCTTGCGAAAAGTCCGGGGCAAATCATCGATGCGCACCAGCATCGCTTCGAACAGGTGCTCAACGCCGACGTAATACTGCCCCCTTCGGACACTCAGATCCGTGGCGTCATCCAACAAGGCGTTGATCTCGGGCGAGACCGGAACTTGCACGAGTCCTCGGCGTCCTTTCGGAAGTCCTGTTCAAACGTCCCCGGCGCAGGTACCCATTTCCCCAACGTCAAACAAGCGGCGTATCCCACTATAACAGATGGGACGCCGCCCGTGGGACTCTATAGTGGATTTCAGTGAAGATGGTGGTTCGGCAGGCGATACGAAATCAAACACATTCCGAGACTAGGCCCCGGATTCTCCCGGCTTCGAGACCTCGCCACACTGTTGCTCGTACCACGAACGCCAAGCAGCGGCATTTAACTTGATCCAGTCCAGCACGGCGTCCTTGCCAAGGTCATGTCCCGCCTTCTCGGACTCGATCCACTTGTGCCGCTCAATCTCTTGACGTTGCGCCGCGAGACACGCTGCCTGCCTTTCCTGGCGCCAGCGCAACGCGTAGTGTTCGTTCCAGTCGCTCAATGCTTCTTCAAACGATACTTCACGTCCGGCCTCGACAGTTAAGCTGCAACGATGATTCTCAACGGCACGCTGCTCCGTGTAAGTCAGCGTCTGAGAATTCATCTGGTTCATGCAAGTGCCTTCATGTTGTGGGGTGTGACTACGAAACCTGACACCGGCTTCTACACACAGACCCCATAGGGCAATACCAGTCTACGCGATTCCACATTCAATGTCCAACACAAACGATATCTACTTTATTCTGCAGCCAGCAGAACTCTTACCTATATTATACACGGAAATGGCCTAACCGTTTCATCTTTCCGAACTTTGTCATTACAAGTTCGCAGTATCCACCCTGGGAATCATTGCTCTGATTGGCGAGCGGCGGGATCCTCGGGGTTCCCGCCGCAATTTCTGCAACTGCGGAGCGCCATCCCCGCGAGCTCGATTCCTAGTTGAGAGGAGCCGAGGAGACTGTTACCGCGCTGCCGTCGGCGGTGAAGCGAATCACGCCGGATTCGTCTACGAAGTACTGACGGTAACCCGTCCGGCCTGCTGCTGCAGGGGTGGACGTGCAGGTGTAAGCCGGCATCGTCGTCGCGGTTCCGTTCGTCACGGCAACCGTGAACACATAGCCTTGTTTCGCACCCGCGCCAAGGACTTGGTCGACAAACGGCGGGGTCGCGCCGGCACCGTCCGGATTCGAGAGCTGGATCAGAGAACCATAGTCGCCTGTGCCGTCGCCGTCGGTATCGACAAACGCGGCCGTCTGAAAGCCCACTTCAGCCGTCGAAATCGTGCGCATTGCGCCAGCCGCACTGGCTTCGTTCGCGCTCATTCGCGAACGGAGCAAGTTCGGGATTGCGATGGCCGCGATGATCGCGATAATGGCAACCACGATCATCAACTCAATCAGCGTGAAACCAGACTTCTTTTGAATAGCCTTCATGTAAAAAACCTCCAGGTGCGCCACGTTTATTGCTTTTCCAACCCATTCGCCGGCGCATGTTGCAGACCGGCGCTCGATTCAATTGTCCAGATTCTGGAGTAAGCAATGCCTGTGCCAGCAGTTCAATGTCCGCTGTAAACCGTTATCAAGCGGCATATTGAATCTCCAGGCTACAACTCCAGGCCTCGGCGGGATGCCATACGGAGAGCCACTCGATGTCATGAGGGGACGCTAATTGTCA
>JBAZRU010000657.1:0-4264 GCA_041662805.1 Candidatus Hydrogenedentales bacterium
GCGATTACGGCCGCCGTGGCCAAGAGGGTGGGGTTGCCGACTTCGTTGACGGCTTCGACGGAGACATCGAGCATGGACCGCCCTCGGCTCTCGGGCAGATGGTAGTGCCGGACGATGTTTTCGACGACGACGATGGCGTCGTCCACGAGAATACCGCTGGAAAAGATCAGCGCGAAGAGCGTCACGCGGTTCAGGGTGTAGCCGAAGAAGTAGAAGACGACCAGCGTGAGTGCGAGCGTCACGGGGATGGCGATTCCGACGGTGCCGGCTTCGCGGACGCCCAGGGTGATTGCGATCAGGATCGCCACGGACACGATGGCCAGGAACATGTGATACAGCAGTTCGTTGGACTTTTCTCTGGCCGTCTCGCCGTAATTGCGCGATATCGACACGCGCACGTCGGAGGGGACAGCCGTGCCCTTTGTCTCGCGCACTTTTTCGATCACTTGGTCGGCAACGACGATCGCGTTCGCACCCTTGCGCTTCGCGACCGAAATGGTCACGGCGGGCAAGGGTCCTGATGGGGGCTCTTGGGCCTCGGCAGGCGCAATCACGCTGTGAGTCAGGGCCTTGGAGGGTCCAGACGCGAAGAAGACGTAGTCTGCGGGCTCTTCCGCGCCGTCGATGATTTCCGCGACATTGCGCAAATACACAGGGCTGCCGTTGGAAACCCCAACAACAACCGAGCCGACATCGCCGGCGTTGCGCAGATACGCGCCCGACTCGACGAGGAACTCCCGGTTGTCCGAGGAAAAGCTGCCAGCGACGAGTTGCGCATTCGCTTGTTGCAGCATCTGCACGATGGAAACAGGCGCCACGCCGTGCGCGGCCATCCTGGCGGTGTCCAACACGACGCGCAGTTGTCTGCGATGCCCGCCGATGATGCTGACTTCGGAGACGTTGGGGACTTCCTTTATAACGTCGTGCAACTGTGCAGCGATACGCCGCAACGTGAAGTGATCGTAGCGCGCGCTGGACAAGGTCAGCGCCAGGATGGGGACGTCGTCTATCGAACGAGGCTTGACCAAAGGCTGGCTGGCCCCCGGAGGGATCAAATCGAAGTTCGCGAACATCTTCTGGTTCAGGCGAACGATGGCGTCTTCTTCGTCTTGGCCAACGTAGAAGCGGACGATGCAGGAGGACATGCCCGGCGCGGAGGTTGAGTAGATGTATTCGACGCCCGGGATTTCCCACACGAGCTTTTCCATGGGCTTCGTAACACGCTCTTCGACTTCGCGCGCGCTTGCGCCGGGCATCTGCACGTAGATATCGATCATCGGCACAATGATCTGCGGTTCCTCTTCGCGCGGGAGCATGAGCACGGCGCCGATGCCCAGGAGAATCGAGGTGCCAATTACCAGCGGGGTGAGCTTGGAGTCGATGAAGGCGTGGGCGATGGACCCTGCCAATCCTCGCTTTGGGTGTTGCTCCACGATGTGCCGCCTTCCGCGTTACGACGCGATCCGGCAACCGTCGGTAACGTTTGCCACGTTGTCGACGACCACCTTCTCGCCTTCGGTCAACCCGGAGAGCACTTCAACGCGTTCGCCGAGGGTCTTGCCTGTCTTGATCAGGCGCAGCCGGGCGATGCCTTCATTGTCCACCGCGAAGACGCCGACCAATTGGCCGCGCTCGACAACCGCCGAGGCAGGCACGCTCAGCACGCCCGTCTCTCCGTGGCTAAATGCGACGCGTCCGAACATGCCCGAGCGAAGCGCGGCGTTGGCGGGCAGATCCAGCTTCACGGTGAACGACCGGCTGGCGGCATTCGCCGTGGGGACGAGTTCGCTCACAATGCCCGCAAGCGCTTCCGCGCCCAGCGCATCGATGCGGACGGCGGCCTTGTCGCCAAGGGCGACGAGCCCGGCCTGCGATTCGTTTACCTCCGCTTCGATTCGGTAGTTCACCTTGTCTTCGAGTTCGAACAGGGGCGCGCCTGGCGCAGCCATGTCGCCCACATCAACGAACTTACGCGTAACAATGCCCGCGAATGGTGCAGCAACTTTCGTGTGACTCAGGCCCGCCTGAACGTTCGCAAGTTGCGCCTCTGCCTGTTGAATGCGGGCGGCCGCCTCTTGCATTCGACTTTGCACTGCGTTCATCGATTCCTGCGCGCGGGTCAATTCGGCGGCCGCGGCCTTCTGCTTCGCCTCCGCTTCTTCATAGACTTGCCTGCTCACCACCTTCTGCTCAAACAGGCCTTTGAAGCGCTCGAAGGTGGCATTCGCAAGGTCGAGGTTCGCTTTGCTTGCTTCCACGGAAGCCTGCGCTGCCTGGGCGGATTGCCCGGCTTCTTGTGCGGACTTGCGCGCGGCGTCGAGTCCGCCTTGCGCGTTCTGTACCGTAGCCTGGGCTTCACGGTCATCGATTTCGGCGAGGGGAGCACCTGCGTCAACGGCCTGGCCCTCGACAACGTGGACAGCCATCACATTGCCGACTGCTTTGCTTTGTACCGTGCTAACGAGTTTCGACCGGACGCTGCCGACGGCTTCAAAGGTGACATCCACAGATTGCTTGGCAGTGGTTTCGACGCGCGCGGAAACGCTGGGGGGTGCTGGAGTCTCGGAGGAAGAACTCGCGCCGTGTTTGCCTCCGCATGAGGCTAGAGTAAGGAGCATTGAGAACGCCGCCAAGTGTGTGCAGGTTCTCAATGCCTGAGAGAGGCGACGTGTTGCGGTTTCCATTGCCAAGCCCCCTTGCTTTACTACTTGGTTGGATTCTACTCGTCTTTGAGGCTCCGCGCCAGTTTGAGAATCCTTGAGGCGGCATCTCTCACCTGCATTGGGGCATACTACTCTCGTCGAGTTGTGTTTGGTGCTGGAGAAGGTGTTCCCAAGACGCGATGAATAACGTCTATTTCGATCATAGCGCCACGACGCCCGTGCGCGAAGAAGTCCTCGACGCCATGCTTCCGTATCTGCGCGAGGGGTTCGGAAACGCCGGGTCGGTCCATGCATTCGGGCGCGCCGCGCGCCGCGCCGTCGACGACGCGCGCGAGCAGGTGGCCGCGCTTATCCACGCCGATCCGCGCGAGATTGTGTTCACGTCCGGCGGCACCGAGTCGGATAACTGGGCAATACGCGGTCTCGTTGCCGCGCACGCGAACCGGCCAGCAAATATGGTCGTGTCCGCGGTTGAACACCACGCCGTGCTGCATGCCGCGGATTTCGCCGGGAAGCATAACAGCGTCGAAGTGCGTATCGCGGGCGTTACATCCGATGGCGTGGTCGACGTCGATGAGTTGGCAGCACTCTTGGATGCGGAAACCATTCTCGTGTCCGTGATGCACGCCAACAACGAGACCGGCGCGATTCAACCCGTCGAGCGAATTGCGGAGCTGTGCGCGGAGCGCGGCATCGCGTTTCACATGGACGCCGTGCAATCGGCCGGCAAGATCAAGGTCGACGTGCGGTCAATCCATGTGGCTGCGCTCGCGCTATCCGGGCACAAGATCTACGGACCGAAAGGCGTGGGTGCGTGTTATGTGCGCACAGGGATCGAACTGGAACCGTATCTCGTCGGGGGTGCGCAGGAGCGCGGACGGCGCGCGGGCACGGAGAACGTCGCGGGGATCGTGGGCTTGGGCGAGGCCTGCGAATTGGCTCGCATCGAACTCGGCGAGCATGCGGCGAGAATCTCGCGCCTGCGCGATTCGGCACAGGAGTGCATTCTAAGCGCGATACCACGCTGCCGGATCAATGGCCCGCTTCGTGGCCGGCTGCCCGGTCTATTGAACGTAGGATTTGCAGGCGTCGAAGGCGAATCGGTTGTCCTTGGGCTGGACGTGGAAGGGATTGCGGTGTCCAGCGGGGCGACGTGCGCGTCCGGCGCAATCGATCCGTCCCACGTGTTGCTGGCCATGGGGCAAAGCCCCACGGAAGCTCAAAGCGCCGTGCGCTTCAGTTTCGGCAGGAGCAACACGGAGGCCGACGTACAGCGGTTAATGGAAGTCTTGCCGCCGCTGATTGCACGCCTGCGTAGCGGCGCGCCGGTTGCTGCAACTCGTGAGTCGTGACAACTATCAACGCGGCGCGATAGCTTTGCTCCTCATCGGTACGTCCACAAGCGCGGTTCCTCGAGGTGGGGCGTCGCGTTGAACGTGTTCAGCGTGAAGCGATCCTTGGTGAACTGAAACTCCGTGAAGGACCCGTTGCGCACCTGCCACGCGAGTTCGAGCGTCGTTTCCAACGAAGTGCCTAAGGCCATATACATGGCCACGGCGGTGGGGCCGCCGGAGGTGAACACCGCCACGCGCAAACCATTC
>JBAZRU010000658.1:0-4251 GCA_041662805.1 Candidatus Hydrogenedentales bacterium
TCGTCGTCCAACCCAAAGGCGCGCCACTGTTCGGGCACGAAGCGCACGACACTCCACACTTCGCGCCCTCGGTAGGGTGGCAGCATCCACGTGTCGGGTGGCGCGTAGGCAGCGCCGCGCTCGTTCAAGGCCGTGACAAAAGCCTCGCGGCTTGGCAACATCACCGGCGTAATTGCGTTGGGAGTGACATCGAGCGGGGTATACTTCGATTCGACGCGGCCGGATTCGTCCACGATTGCAAGCTCAAGCGAGAATGGCCCTGCAGCATATCGTGCGAACGGCACCGCAAACGCCCCCGTCGCCAATGACCGCACCGCCGACCCCAATACCCTGTCGCCGTCCCGGATAATCGCCCGCGCCAATTTCTTCTGAGCCTTTCCGAAATCGACCACCGCCGTCGAAAAGGGAACGCCCTCAATGAAGTCGGATAAGGAAACGGCAATGCGATCCGGCGCGCCATGAGCGCGCGACCCATTCTCGGGCAGCACCGCCCGCGTAATCGGCGACAGGAAACCGCTGCACGCGGGGCCGCCGCGCGGATGCGTCCAGCCCGTTCGGGCGCTCGTGCGAAAACACGTGATGCGCGCACTGTCCGTTGCCACGAGCAATTCCAACGTTCCGTCGTCGTCGAGATCGGCTAGCGCCGCGCCCTCGCGGATGCCGCCGAGGAGCGCTACCTCTTCTTTCACGTCTCCATTCAACGACGCGACGAGGAGTTGACTGCCCCGCGTGGGAACAAGCAATTCGGGTTCGCCATCGCTATCGACGTCGGCAACAAGCGGCCGCGGCGTGTACTTCCCTTTGGGAAGCGACGCGCGCGAAAGCTCGACGCCATTGCCGTTCAAGACGGAGATCTCTCCCGTTTCGCTCACCGTCACGATGTCGATTCCCTCGGGCGGGCGCACGTCCAACAGGGCGGGGTTTCCGAAGGCGCACGACGCGACGGAACGTCTCCAGTACTCTTTGCCCGTAGCCGCGTCCAGGGCATACAACGTGCCCGCCGCATCGCCAATCAAAACAACGGGGCTGCCGGAGAGCAGTTCCGCGACAATGGGCTCGGAGAACGAAGGGAACCGTGGCGCGGCGCGACGCATGGCAGACTGCCACCGGGGGTGCCCGCTTCCGTCCACGCAATGCAAAACGCCATCTGCGGTCAAGGCATACACGGCGGCGCTCTGCTCGAAGACGGGCGCTGTCGCGGGCGACCCGTCGAACGCGCTGTCCGCGCCAAACTGCCAAAGCACGGTCAAGGCCCGGTCCAGCGCGGTGATCGTTCCGTTTCGCCGGACGCAGACGATTTCCTGAGTCCCGTCGCCGTCCAAGTCCGAGAAGCACGGCGTCGTACCCTCGCGGGGCGCGCCGGGCACGTCCAGCCATAGGTTAAGCCCCGTGGCAAAATCCGCGAGACTCAGCTTTCCCGTGGACTCTTCAAACGCAAACAAGTACGTGTTTGCGCCACGCGCCTCCGCCGCCGCAATCCCGCCTTCGAGCCATTGCGGACGGCGGTACCGTCCAGCCAGCACGCCCGCTGCGGACATGCTCCACACGGAGCCGTCGTATTGCGTGGAGAAGAAGACTTCGCGATTCCCGTCGCCGTCGTAGTCGACCGCCACGGGGATGGAGCGCGCCGCGGAAAAGGCATCGAAATGCCAAAGCTCTTCGAGCGCCGCGGCCTGCATGGAACAAGCCACCAAACACGCGAAGAACCCAACCGACACAAGTGCGAGCCGTATACTGTGCGTCATCAGAGAGGAAACTCACCGCCCAAGAAATATTGGCCCAATTGTACCTTTTGGAAGGGCCGCTCGCCAGCATCGCGCACGAGACGCACCGGACCGGTCCATTTGCCTGCCGATTCGCCCGGCAAAGATGCCTGCACCATAATGCCCATTCGACTCTGCGCGCGCGCTCGGGTATCGTAGGGGGACAAGGCATCCGCAACCAACGAGGAGTATTCATGGACGGCATTCATGCGACAACGATTGTCAGTGTTCGGCGCGGCGCACAGGTTGCCATTGGCGGCGACGGTCAGGTAACGGTCGGAAACACCGTCATGAAACACAATGCGTCCAAGATACGAAGGTTGGCCGAAGGCCGCGTGCTTGCAGGGTTTGCAGGCGCTGTCTCCGATGCGTTCACCCTTTTCGAGCGCTTCGAAGGAAAGCTGAACGAGTACAACAAGAGTCTTGTTCGTGCGGCTGTTGAGTTGGGCAAAGAATGGCGGATGGACAAGTATCTGCGCAATCTTGAGGCGCTGCTTGCCGTGTGCGATACCGAAACCTCGCTGATTATCGCGGGCAGTGGCGAAGTGATCGAACCCGACGACGGTATCCTGGCGATCGGTTCCGGCGGACCCTATGCCTTGGCCGCGGCGCGATCCTTGATGAAGCATACCGACATGGAGGCCGAAGCCATCGTGCGAGAGGCGCTCATGGTCGCCTCGGAGATTTGTATCTACACCAACGACCACATCACCGTCGAAAAGCTATAGCGCGACGCAATCCTATTCGAATGGATGCGCTACGTCTTGCTTCGTCACGAAGTCCTGCGCAGGACCTGTACGCGGACTGCTTCTTACCGAGGGCGTCTTCCGCTACCGGCTAATTGTCGTCGTTGCTCTCTCTGCGATTGCCACGCGCCCCCCCACCCAGCGCTCCAAGGCTTTGTTGCCCTGGCCCCATATTCTGGTTCTGCTGATTCTTCTGGTTGCCAGCCGTCCCATCGCGATACCGCTGCCCGTAACCGTAAGGCCCAAGCGTGCCTTTAATGATGGCAATGGGGCGCGTCTTTGGCTTCGGCTGAGTGTCCATCCGGACGACCTTCGTGCGGCGTACACTCGGCTTGGCCAGTTCGACCTTCTCTTGCGCATGCCGTTCCGAGGCGAGAGCCGCTTGACGGCGCGCTTGCACATCGTCCTGTGGTTCAAGGAAGGACATGTCGACAGGTTCCGAGACATCTTCTTCTGGAACCACCGCGGCTATGGGCCGTTTGGGGATCTTCGGCGCCGGCTTTTCCTCAACGCTTTCCAATGCTTCGGCCGTCGCAGCGTCCTCTTCTACCGCCGCCTCGTTCGATTCCGCGGTGGCTTGGGCGAGCGCGGACGGAACCGCCCAACATGCCGCCAGCAACACCAATGAAGCTATCGCCAATCTGCGCACGAACATTTCAAGTCCCTCGTCAGTTGTGACTCACTCAGCCTCTAGTGTAGCCGGGATCGCATTCTGACGCAATCCCGCCGTTTTCGAGCCAGGAGGCCCGTGCGAAGCGGTCACGGAAAATCGACATCCAACACGCTGCCTGCCTTGATTTCCACTGTACGAAAGCCCCGTTGAATCATGCTGTTGTCGGCCTCACTCCGGGCGAACGCCCCGATCGTATACGTGCCTTCCTGGAGGCAGTTGAATTCGTAGCGGCCCTCGTATGCGAGCACGTGCGCCCCTGCGCCGTTCGTGTAGCGCAGCATCTTGTACGGATTGCCCGCCCATTCAATCGCCTCTTGCGGAAACGAAGCCCCTGGTGCAAGGAACAGGAAGCACGGTTTCTCTCCCTCGCGGGTAGGTATGGAACCCTGAATCAATCCTTGCCCTCCAATCGCCACATCCAGGTCGGTTGTCTCGCCAGCCCGGACTTCCGCCACGCACGAGGTGTGCGTGAAGCATCCGCTTTGCATGATGGACGTCACCCACGTGTTCGTCCAAATGCACAGTTGATAGCGGCCCGCAGGCAAGTTCATTTCATAGGTTCGCGGTCCCACCAAGCCTCCATCCAACTCCTTCCCCGTGAATACCGCCTCGCCGACAGGACCCGAGAAAGGCTCCCAGTCCGTCGACCCTTCGGGGCGGCAATTGATCTGGCAGGCAGCTTCGCGCCCCTCCATGTCGCCCGTGTACGAGAGACTCACGCGCAAGGTGCCTCCCGGTTCCAGCAGTATTTCCACCGGATTGTCGCGGGCCTGGGCTATGGCGATGGGAGGGGTTACCGTGAGGCCGTACCCTTCGGCGTAGACGAGAAGCATGGCCGTTCCCTCGCCGACATCTGGAATGCGGAACTTCCCTTCCCGATCGACCTTGAGTTGCCCCGATGCCACGGCCTCGCGAAGCTTCAAGTAGGATGGCTGGATCATGGGGCCGCCGCTAAGCTGGTTGTTTACCATACACACTTGCGCCTTCGAAACGGGTTCGCGCGTCGCCTTGTCCAAGACGATGCCCGTGATTTCCCCCGCGTTCATCGGCTTCATCGTGACCACGACAT
>JBAZRU010000659.1:0-4235 GCA_041662805.1 Candidatus Hydrogenedentales bacterium
GGCTCCGCGATGGCCACGGCAAGGTAGTCTTGTCGGATGAAGAGTTGCGCCGCATCGCCATGTGGATCGACTGCAACGCAATCTTCTACGGCGTCAACAACCCCGAAGACCAAGCCCGCCAATTGCAGGCGGAAGCCATCCCCATGCCCGAGATTCAATGAGGCTGGTGGATTCGCGCAGACGAAGCAGATGAAAACATCTGGAATTTCTGCCACTCGTCTTTCCGTTTTTCGTGTGATTCGTGTACTTCGTGGTGTACGCTCTTTGTGATTCGCAACAAGAAGGAATAGCCAGGAAACGCCCCATGTCCAAGCGAGACAAACGAACCGAAACCAACAACGACCCGGGCCCCCTGACCACAAACCCCTTCGCCGCCCTCGCCGGCCAACTATCCGATCTCCCCCCAGGACCGCATCCCACTACGCCCTCGGACTCCCCCCCGGGAACGCCAAACTCCCGTTCGGCATCTTCTTCTCCCCCCCCGGGAACGCCGAACTCCCGTTCGGCATCTCCCTCTCCCTCTCCCTCTTCCCCCTCCCCCTCCATGCCCAAATTCACCGTCGAACGCACCCGCAAAGGCGGCTACCCCATCTCCCTCGAAAAACGTCCCAGCGGCAAAGTCGTCACCATCATCCGCAACGTCTCCGGCGACGCCGAAGGCCTCCTAAAACTCCTCAAAAAGAAATGCGGCGCCGGCGGCTGCCTCACCGACAACGCCATCGAAATCCAAGGCGACCACAGGGAACGGATTGAAGCTATCCTGCGGGGATAGTCGGAAATCCAGAAGAAAAAAGATGGAGAAGAAAGAACATACTTCCATTTCCAAAAAAGGGACATCCATGAAAGGAACAAGTCAAGAGGGAGATGCCAAGAGGGCGAGAAGAACCCTACTCCGCCTGTTCCTGTCGCAACCGCACGAGTACATCGGGACGTACACAAACGAAGTCCGAGCCGAGGCGGCGTTCAACTTCTTTCAGCATATCCAAAGACCAAGCCCAGTTCAGTACCCACGCCTCAATGAAGGCCGGCCGAGTATCTCCCGCCGCCTTACGGATTTCGTCCACCATTACTTCAATGCATTCCTCCTTAGACTTGCCATTGAATTCGCTTGTTGCTGAACGAAATGCTACAACCTTGTTCGGCGCGATGCGCGCACAAGCCATCTCCGGCGATCCTCCATATCCCGTGAAGATGCCTTGAAGTTGTCCGCTGGACCCCCTCGCGTAGCGGTCCTCTTCCTCATCGCCGCCGTTGATAAGCCACAGACAGGATGTGTCGATCCACTGCAGCGCCTCATCCGTCATCCGTGCGTAGTCTGCATACAGCGCTTCACGTTGTTCCGGGTAAGCGCGCAGATAGATCACCGGTTCCGTGTAGCCCACGCCCAGCCCCCCCACCAGCAGATCGCTGGGCGATGCGGTTCGGAGATAGTAGTTGAGCACGGGGGGAGCCATCCGCGCCGCGGCGGGCGCAAAGGACCAGCCCATGGGAATGCTGCCTCGTTCCGGCTTGTCCCATTGCAGGCCACGGGTGCGCATCATCAGGGCCTCGCCCAGATTGTCACCGTCGGAGATAATGTGAGCGTAATAGACTTTCGCCGGGCTGAACTCGGGCACGCTCGGAGGTTTGTGACGATATGATCCGACAGGTACGCCGGAATGTACGGAAAGATTCGTCGCCTCGTGGGAAGGCGTCAGCACTTTCCCAAAGTATGAGCCGACCAGCAAACCATCTGCTTCCATCACCGCATCGGCGTAGCGTAATTCGGGGTCCCGGGCGTTGGGCATCCAATCGAACCACCAACCGACGATGGGGGTGTTCGGAGGCGTTGATGCCAGTATGCCGCGTAGCAGATTCTCCTCCGGTATCGTGCGCTGTTCGGGAAACCAGAAGGTGAAGATCTTGAAGGCCACCAAGTAATCGGTGAGGAGAAAGATGCCCGGATAATTGGTCGCGAGTATTCGGTGATTCATCCGTGGGAAAAGCTCATGGTAAGCCCACCGCATCATTTCGTACTGCGACGACCATTTTCCACGCGCGTCGAAGATCACCGGCAACTGGAGCGTTTCATTCATCTCGGATGTCACCGGGACGGCATCCTCCAGTGCGCCTATCATCATCAGGAGATTCGTCTGATTGAGCTGGTGCGAGCGGTATTCGCCAATCTCCTCCATAATGCCACCGTCGTATAGGACAGCCCCCTTCACTTTGTCGCGAAAACGGGTCCACACTTCCGAGGCGGGGATCTGACGAGAAGTGTGGCCTTCAAAATGCAGCTCCTCCAACCACTCGCGGTCCTGCCGGTCATAGCGCGTGTGCAGCAGATAAAGACATGGCTTCTCACGGTTGACCAGGCCCTGCAACACGCTCAGCGCGAATTCCTCTTGGGGTGCGGCCGCACTTAGATCCGCCACCAGCAACTCCTGGGCAGGTGGTGGAGATTGCGGCCAGAAGGTGGGATATGCGTCGACTTCGGTGACAGGCGTGTATGCGGCCCGGACGTCGTGCAACGGCAGGAAGCTGCCGGTTGCTACCTGTTGTCGCGCCACCGCGTCGGCCCAAGCGATGTCCCACCGAGTAGCAACGGGGTCGCTCCGCAGGGCGTCCAAAGCACGATGGGTGGCCTCGGCGTTTCCTTGAACCGCGGATAGTTCGACCAATGCATACCGTGCCAGCAGACGTGTCACATCGTCGGGCGTATGCGTGGCCAGGTCCCCAAGCGCCGCCTCAGCCCGTTGCGGCGCCCCATAACTTTCGCAGCGCAACGCCAAACGCCACGGGTCGCCTGCGAAGTGCAGTTTGAGCAACAGCTTATTGGTTCCTGGACGTAGCGCGACAAAGGCGCGGTCTTCCAGGTTTCTTTCCAGACTAGGAAAGGTAGGAGCAAGTGCCAGCTCCCCGTTGAGCCAGGCCCAGACGTTTGCCGGAAGACTGGCGATCAATTCCGCGATCTGCGGTTCTTCCACCGTCACCTCAGCATACACATAGAGCACGCTCCAGGCTTCCGGGGTAATCCACTCGCCCAAATCTGCAGGCTGTTCCAGCAGACCGTCCAAGCCCGGCGCACGCTGCCAACGTACCTCGCCTGCCTTGCCCTGGTACACGGCGGTCAGGTCAATCTCTTGCTCCGGGGGATAGGTGGTCAGCAGTCCCTGAAAACCTGCGTTCTCAAACGGGCCTATCAAATGGACATTGCGCCAAGGCAACTGTGTCGGCTCAGACAAGACTTGCTTCAGCACGGCCTGCCAACGTCCCTTTGCCGTCGGGTTGGCAGGACTAATCTCCGACTTATCAAGGACCGGGGCTAGCTCGACGGGTCCCAGCGCACTGTCGCCATCCCCGGCGCCAGAAGTCCCATTTTCTGCCATTGGGTCAACACCCCTCTGTTCCTGTACCTTGACCTCGGGGGCACATCCGGCCGCCACCGCCACAAGTAGTACGCCCGCCATTGCTGCGATTGATACCACTTTCACCATGCTGACTCCTCCGTTCGAGACGAATATCTTCCGATGTAACGAGAGCGACACGCCCGGGGCGCCTCATCCCTTGAGCACCGTGTCAGGCGCCTACAGCCCTATAAGGTCCATATCGGTTATCAGCCAGCCGACATCTTCTTTCGTGAGGATCAGCTTGATGGAGATGATGCCTTCCGAGATTGCGTATTCAATCGGATAGACCGAAGCACTAGCGCCGTCGATTTCTATCGCAGCGTCATCGAGGGAGAGTTCGACGTCTTTGAAGAGACCTTCATCGATAGCTCCCTCAAGATACGCCTTCAGGCCCGCCTTGTCTTTGGCGTCGTAGTCGTAGCCGTCGTGGGCAAAGTTGGAGGAATAGGTCGCCATGAGCTTGGTTACGTTTGCCTCCAGGACGCCCTACTCCCACTGATCGAGCAAAGCGGCGATCGGGGTCTCATCGCTGGGTCCGCTGTCAAGTGTGCTGCATCCGCAGGCAATAAGGCCGGTCATCACGACCAATAGGGCGGTTCCTCGAAACAGCTTCTTCATTGTAGGTTTCCTTTCTGTTTTCTTACCCATGCAGATCTACCGGCGAAAAGCACAGGGAAACTAAAGGCCGGCGGCAGCACAACTGCAACCGCCGGCGCTGCGGTCGATCTCTTGCCTTAGAGCAGGCTGTTCGCCGATGCGATGAAGCTGGCAAACCAGCGTGAGATGGGCGACTCGCCTGGATACTTGAGGAACTCGACATGGCCGTCCATGTAGAGCACGTTGCCG
>JBAZRU010000660.1:0-4230 GCA_041662805.1 Candidatus Hydrogenedentales bacterium
ACAGTCGAAGAGAACTTGCCGATTCTAAGGAGGTAATGCCTGCTCCCACTTATGGGACGGCATCCCCTTCCGTGACGCCTATGTTGCCACCCGTCATCGGCATGTGTTAGGATTAGGCGTTCGATGTGTCGGGGCGTGGCCTAGCCCGGTTTAAGGCGCTACACTGGGGGTGTAGAGATCGGAAGTTCAAATCTTCTCGCCCCGACCATTTTTCTTCCTCCTTACCTCACAGTTCCATTTTTTTGCCGAGCGCAAGCATTTGTCGGGGGTGAACCATGCTCAATTTCGACTATCACAATCCAGTCCGCGTTGTCTTCGGTCGCAACACTATCGGCGAACTGCCGAAATTGTTGCCGCCGGACGTCAAAATCATGCTGACCTATGGCGGCGGATCGATTTTCAAGAACGGCGTGTATGATCAGGTCAAGAAGGCGCTGCAGGACTACACGGTGGTGGAATTTGGGGGAATCGAAGCCAACCCGCATTATGAGACGTGCATGAAGGCCGTGGAATTGGGGCGAGCGGAACAGGTTGGGTTCTTGCTCGCGGTTGGCGGCGGTTCCGTCGTAGACGCGACGAAGTTCATCGCGGCGGCGATACCTTGGACACAAGGGGACCCGTGGGAGTTCCTGCTCAGCCACGACCCTCGTGTAGCGGAGGCGATCCCCTTGGGATGTGTCATCACGCTTCCGGCGACGGGATCGGAAATGAACTGCGCCGCGGTAATCACGAGGGCGGCGACTCAGGAGAAGTACCACTTCTACGAGTCGAAAGCATTCCCCCGGTTTTCAATCATCGATCCGCAGGTAACATTCTCTCTGCCGCAGCGCCAAGTCATCAATGGCATCGTCGACACGTTTGTTCACGTCATGGAGCAGTACATGACGTACGACGTGCAATCGCCCCTGCAAGACCGCCAGGCGGAGAGCGTCATCAAGACGCTCATCGAGGAGGCCCCAAAAGTCCTCGCCCACCCCGACGACTACGACGTGCGCGCCAACCTTTTCTGGGCATCGACCGTTGCTCTCAACGGCTTGCTTGCCGTGGGCGTTGTGCAGGACTGGGCCACGCACATGATTGGGCATGAGCTCACGGCGCTGTACGGCCTTGATCATGCCGTGACGCTGGCCATCGTCTTGCCGGAACTGTGGCGCTTCAAACTTATCGACAAGAAGGACAAGTTGACGCATTTCGGCAAGGAAGTCTTCGGCGTGAGTACCGCGGAGGCGGCCATTGCGAAGGTGGAGGAGTTCTTCCATTCCATCGACATGAAAACCAAGCTCGCGGAACACGGCGTGTCGAGCGAAGAGGCCGCCGAAAAAGTGCGCGACCGGTTCAGCGAGCGCGGCACGAAGCTTGGCGAGCGCGGCGACATCGATGGGAACGCGGCGTACGCGATTCTATCGAAGTGCTGATGGCGCAGGGCATTCTGTAGAGACAAGTCGTGCCCGCTTTCGACCACAACTTGGAGCGGCCGTAGGTTACGGCTTTCCGGCAATGAGCTCGGCGATTGCTATCCCCGCTTCGCCCGCGACCGAGTATAGCAGGTAGGTGCGCCCTTCTTCCTTGAAGATGCCGGGGTCGCGCACTGCGTTTTCGCGCGCTGTCGATTTGGCTCCTTGTGATGCGAGAAGCGGCAAGTCCGCTCCCTCGTATGGCTCTTGGGGTTTGAGGAGCAACTCCGGAGGACTGGCTTTCCATTCCGTCCAGTCGGCATTCAGAGCGATGGAAGCATGAAGAATGCTCTCGGGCCTGTCGCCGATATTGGTCCAATAGACATTCAAGACATTCTCCACCAGGTCGAGCGCCACGTGGCGAATTCTTGTGTTGCCTTCGTTGCATCCCTTCACGCCGGCGAATGCGTTGGGACCCACTTCGAACGGCGTGAGGCCGTCGAGCGAACGGTAAAGCGTGCCCGGTTTGGCCATGGCATACCAATATCCCTCGTAACGGAACACGCGAAAATAGGACGGGCCAAGCGGGGTAGCGCCGGCGACGAATCGAATGCCGTCTGTCGAACGGGCCACATACGTCATCTGCTCGCCGGTGCTTTTCGACGGACAGTGGAAGTACATGCGCAACTCATTGCGTTCGGCGTCCACAAGGACGTCGGGGGATGCGATATGCCGTCGTCCGTCGGGCGCTTGTTCAAGGCGCAAGGAGCCGGGCGTGTGAATTTTCCACGGACCGGCCAGTACATCGGCATAGGCCAAGCGAATGTATGCACCACCGTGGTCGGCGAAGTATAGGTAGTACTTGCCGAGCGGTTCGGCAATCCAATCGGGGACACGAATGAGCGTGGGCCCATTGATGTTCTTGCCATCGCCGTTGGGCAGCATCTCAGGGCGGATAATCGGGTTTTCGGCAAAGCGTTGTGCGTGAAGATGCGCCGCTTGCGGGGGCAGATCAGGGGGCGTTGAATTCTGGCTTACATCATCCTCCTCGGACGCATTGGCCACTGCGCTATTCGTCATGCCTGCGCAAACGACGAGCAAGAGAAACGAGGGCAACAACACCGACCGCGTCGCATTCTTCATTCGTAACTTCCTTTGGACGTTCACTCGAAGTACGATGGCATTCTACCTTACGGCAGCGCGCGCAGGCACCCGCGAGATGCTTCAAATGCCCCGAAGAAACTCAAGACGCTTGGAGAGTTGAAGGCGTTTTACCAGGCGATGTGTCATACTTCCACTTCTGCTATGCTGCCCGCAACGAGTCGTGACACACACTGGAATACTAGGGAAGGTGAGTTCATGCCCCAAGACGAATCAACCGTCACCCCACCCCACGAACTACAAGCACACGTGTCCTCCGAAGTTCGCATTCGCCTCTGGCCCCCAGTAGGCCTGGTGCTTCTCTACGTCGTCATCTCCTGTGGATTCGCCGTATTTGGTTCAACGAATATCCAGAGTTTCGTGGCCCTTGTCATTGTTCCCATTTCGACTGCGCTTCTGTTGACCGCTTGGTGGCTGATACTGAGCCGCGCGCCCATTCGCGATCGCGTACTGGGTCTTACCCTGCTGGTCGCGGGGCTCGCATGGGTCGTGTTCACTCAAGCTTCCAATGGTGTGATGCTGCTGGCCTTCGCGCTTCCGGCAATGATGATTGGGACAGTCACAACTCTTGTGGTTACGTTCCGGCTGCGTTGGCCGCTGCGGAGGAGGGCGCTCGTAGCGTTCATCGCGATCTGCGCGGGTGTGTTTACCGCGATGCGCGTGGACACCATAGGCGGCGACCTGATGCCTGTCGTATCGTGGCGTTGGACACCGACCATTGCAGAACGCTCGCAAGCTCTTCCGCGGCTGGACGCTCATGAAACGGCGGTTCTGCCCGTGCAGATTACCGCTTCCGACTGGCCTGCATTTCGCGGTCCCGATCGCGACGGGCGTGTTGCGGGCCTAACGTTTTCCACCAATTGGACGCCGCCCCCGCGAGAGGTGTGGAGACGCACTGTCGGCGCGGCGTGGTCGTCGTTTGCGGTGATTGGCGATCACCTATTCACGCAGGAGCAGCGCGGCGAAGAAGAACTCGTGACGTGCTATCGCGCAGACACAGGCGACGAAGTCTGGGTCAACAGCCTCTCCGAACGCTACGACGACACGATGGGATTAGGGCCTCGCGCAACGCCAACGTACTTCGAGGGAAAGCTCTATACCCAAGGCGCAACAGGCGTGCTGCAATGCTTGGATGCATCGACTGGTACGACGCTTTGGAAGCGGAACCTGACAAGAGACACAGGCCGCGACGTGCCCATGTACGGATTCTCCAGCTCGCCTCTGGTTGTCGGAGGTCTTGTGATCGCGTTCTCCGGCGGCGGTGAAGGAAAAGCAATCGTTGCGTACCGTTGCGCGACGGGTGAAGTCGCGTGGGAGGCAGGCCATGTCGCATCAGGCTACAGTTCACCCCATTTCGCCGTTTTGGGCAACACGCCGCAAGTACTCATGGTCAGCGATTTTGGCCTTCAGGCTTTCAATCCGGAGAGCGGCGTTTCCCTGTGGGAGCATGCGTGGGAAGTCAAGACCAATCCACGCTGCGTGCAACCCCTGATCGCCGGAGAGAACTTGGTGATGTTCGGAGCCACGGGGGTCTCGGGCTCGCGGTTGCTGAAAGTCGAGCGCGCCGACAGTTCGTGGAAGGTGGGAACAGTTTGGTCGACCAAGAATTTCCGGCCCTATTTCAACGACTGCGTGCTGCACAAAGGTCATTGCTACGGCTTCGACGGGGAAAGGC
>JBAZRU010000661.1:0-4196 GCA_041662805.1 Candidatus Hydrogenedentales bacterium
TTATCTCAGAGTGCAAGGTATTGGTCCAGAGCGAGGGAGGGTATGCATATGCAGAAAACGAAGTGGCGCTTGTTCGCACGTGTCGCATGCGGGGCGGCAATTGCCCTGAGTCCGGCCTTGAACGCGCATGCACAAGCCGCCGAAAAACCGACCAGCTATTCGCCGGTCGTGATCCGTGAACCCTTTGATTCCGTCGTGAAGCGCATGTCGGAGAAGAAGCCGGAGATCGAGAAGGCGCAAAAGGCGCACCTCGAACTGCGGTACGACCTGAGTGACCGGCCGAGTGCTACGGCCAAAATGTCGCGCGGGAAAGCCGTGCAAGAAGGCGTGCGCATCAAGCTGCCGGAAGGCGTCACGTGGCAGCAATTGGGCAAGATGAAGCCGGAGACCATCAAGGAGAAGGGCATCTTCCCCGTGGGTATGCTGCCCCTGCCTTTCCCGAACCACGCCGAAGGCGGCATGCTGTTTCCCCAGCACCACATCGACGAAATTAACAAGCAGGAAGGCCGCGACCTCACCCGCTACGATTTGGATTTCGACCTGCCGACGCAGTTTCTTCCCGAGTATCCTCCGGCGATCTTCCTGTCGACGCGTCCCGACCTTGGCGATGTCTCCCAAGGCAAAGTCGTCACGGGGATGAACTACTTCGAGTTGTTCGACGGGATCTTGAATCCCAAACAGCTTGATGGTCTGCGCCTTCTGGTGACTCCGTTCATGCAGCAACAGTTCAACCTGACGGATGACCGCCGCTCCCTGAAGCCAAGCCGAGGCGTTACCTGCTTCGATTGTCATGTCAACGGGCACACGAATGCCGCTACCCACTTGGTCGGCGATATCCGTCCCCAGGAGCTTCGCCATCGCATCGACACACCGTCTCTCCGTGGAGTCGCCTCGTCGCGACTGTTTGGGTCGCAGCGCGCTCTCCGTTCGATTGAAGACTTCACCGAATTCGAGCAGCGTGCCGCCTACTTTGACGGCGACCAAGTGACCGCGGCGAAAAAAGGCGTTAATATTCTTGAGCGGGGAAGCCAGGTACATGCCATGGCCGAATTGCAGTCCATCCTCGATTTCCCGCCCGCGCCCAAGCTGGACGTGTACGGGAAACTGGACCACTCGAAAGCCACCGCCTCCGAGAAGCGCGGCGAAGCTCTCTTCTTCGGGAAGGCCAAGTGCTCCGAGTGTCACCCGGCGCCCTTCTACACGGACGGCCAGATGCACAACCTCCAGGCCGAACGCTTCTACAAGTCGCAAATGGTCAACGGCCGCTTGGCCAGCGCGGACGGCGCGATCAAGACCTTCGCCCTCCGAGGCATCAAGGATTCCCCGCCTTATCTGCACGATGATCGCTTGCTGACATTGGCGGATACCGTGGAATTCTTTAATCTCGTACTGGAATTGCGGCTTGGCGAACACGAAAAGGCCGACCTTGTCGCGTTCATGTTGACCCTCTAACCCTTTCCTCCAGCTCCCTGGGCGCCGGGAATTTCCATCGCGAGTTCCCGGCGTTCCTTTTTGCTTGAATAGGGAACTCTGACGTGATTCGAGGGTTTAATGTATATGAAGGGGTTGCGTGTCGACTTTCCTCGGGACGACCGAGAGGGTGCGTACCATCCCGGAAATGACCGCTCCGCGGGCTAAAAAGAAGTCCTCTGCATACCAGGCTTTTGGATTGCCCGCGGAGCGGTTCTATGTTCTCCCCATGCCGGCGCTTATGCCTTTCCTCCATAGCAAATCTCACCTTCCGTGCGCATGGCTTCGCACATTGCATCCAAGCCCGACACCCGCTATCCTCATGCGCGTCAACCACCTGGAGAAACTGCAAGCCATGTACACTTGGACTCGCACATTTGCCGCTGCCCTGTTTTCCGCCCTCCTTTGTCTGACTGTCGCGCCCGCGAACGCGGAAGATGTTCTTCGCCCATCGGGCCACGTGATTCTGCTGACGGACTACGGCAGCGACTCCGTCTACGTGGGTATTCTCAAGGGGGCGATTTATACGAAATTTCCCGAGGCGAAGGTCGACGAAATCACCAACGGCATCCCGCCCTTTGATATCGTTACCGGCGCGTACCTGCTTGCCGAAGCTGCCGGCGAATACCCCAAAGGCACGGTCTTCTGCTGCATCGTCGATCCCGGTGTCGGCACGGAGCGCAAACCCGTCGCCGTGGAAACGGACTCCGGCTACTTCTTCGTCGGACCCGATAACGGCATCCTGACGCTCGTAGCCGAGAAGTTCGGCGTGAAGAGCGTGCGCGAGTGCTCGAACACCGCGCTCTGGCGCGGGGGTGTTACGTCCACTGTCTTCCACGGACGCGACATCTTTGGCCCGGTCGCGGCAGCCTTGGCAAAAGGAATCCCCCTGGTCGACGTAGGTCAAAAACTCGAAGCGATCACCAAGCTCGAACTTGAGCGCAGCCGCATCGACGGCGACACGGCACGCGGCACGGTCATGCGCGCAGACTCCTACGGCAATCTCGTGACCACGATAACCGCGGCCGATTTCGAGAAACTCGGAATCAAAGACGGCGACAAGCTGGAGGTTACCATCGGCGATGCGGTCTACGTGGCGCCTGTGGCCAAGACCTACGCCCTGGTCCCCGAAGGCGAACGCCTCGTCGTCGTTCAAAGCTCAGGTTTCGTCGAATGCGCCATCAACAAAGGCAGCCTTGCGGACACGATCCATCAAGGTGCGAAAGCCTCCGTCGCCGTCAAAAAAGCCCCGTGAAGCGCGCCCTGTCCGACATCTACCGCCTGCTGGCGGACCGCTACGGCCCTACCCATTGGTGGCCGGGGGACTCGCCGTTCGAGATTGCGGTGGGCGCAGTGCTTACGCAGAATACGGCGTGGACCAACGTCGAGCGCGCTATCGCAAACCTGAAGCGCGAGCGCCTGCTGACTCCGCGCGCGATACTCGAATGCGTGGACGAGCGGTTGCACGAAGCCTTGCGGCCCTCCGGCTATTTCCGCGTGAAGACCATCCGGCTCCGCAGTTTCTGCCGTTATCTCACCGACCGTTACGGCGGCAGCATGGCGCGTTTGGCAAAACAGCCGCTTGAATCCTTGCGCGAGGAGCTGCTTTCCGTGGATGGCATCGGACCCGAGACAGCCGACGACATTCTTCTTTATGCCTGCGAAAAGCCCATCTTCGTGGTCGATGCCTATACCCGTCGTATTCTCAGCCGTCACGGGCTGGCCCCGGCCAAAGGCAACTACCACGATTTGCAGCGCCTCTTTCACGACAACGTGGCCGCTGATGTCCGCACGTACGGAGAGTACCACGGCCTGATCGTATTCACGGGCAAGGATTACTGCCGGCGCGCACCGAAGTGCGAAAACTGTCCTCTGCGTCCGTTACTTAAGAAGGGCCAGCCTCTCCTCGATCACCCCAAGACCTGACGAGGGCCCCGTGCCGGTTTTGGACTCGGCAGTGGTTTTGAGTACTATAGGCACGTCTATCGCCGATGCGAAGGACCCCGCCGTGGGAAATACCGGCCCAGCGTGGATTGTTGCCCCTACGAGTGCTGGGGGCTGTCTATGCCGGCCTCGTTTCAAGCAATAACGAGGCGGCCAAGGGAGTACCAAGGAGTCTGCATGACCTCAGATGACCCCATCAAACGGGGGGCCATAACCCGGCTCTATCAGGGGCTCACACGACTGTACACGGAGCTTCCTTACCGGTTCTTCAAGGAAGGCAAGTCCCTCCCGCCGCTCCATTACTACATGGAGGTAACGCGCCGCTGCAATCTTCGGTGCAAGATGTGCCAATACATCGACTGGCTCGAGAACGTTCCCACCAAGACGCAAGCGGAAGGCGAATTGACCACGGAAGAGTGGCTCCGGGTCATCGACCAGACGGGTCGCTTGAGCATCATTACTTTCACCGGCGGCGAAGTGTTCGTCCGCAAGGATTTCATGCAGATTTTCGAGCATGCGTGTTCCAAGCGGCGGGTCCACTTCATATCCAATGCCACCATGCTGACGGAAGAGCGCGCGAAACGATGCGTGGAGCTGTCGGCTCGGCGATTGGGCGGGCGCGGATTCTTTTTCGCGGGCATCTCACTTGATGGCACGCGCGACATTCATGACGCCATCCGCGCGCAGAAAGGGGCATTCGACCGCAGCACGACGGGCGTCCGCGCCCTGTCTCGCTACCGGGACGAAGCAGGGAAGACGTGCCCAAAGATTCACATCAATAC
>JBAZRU010000662.1:0-4186 GCA_041662805.1 Candidatus Hydrogenedentales bacterium
GATCCCGCGCGGACAAGTCGTGCTGGCGGGCGGAACGGCGAAACCCGATGACGCGCGCATTTCCGTCGAGGCGCGGCGCGGCGATACCCGCTTCGGCATTTGCTCGACGACCTTCCTGGAAGAGGCGTTTCGCACCGACTATTACCGAATCGACATCGCCTTCAACGATGATGGCGGCTGGACCTATGTGACGCGAACGGATCTCGCCCTGCGCGGCAAGACGCCGCCGTTCAACCACCACGACACAAATACGCTGCGGCGGATCGCGCCCCCGGCGGCAAATCCGCTCGTCGGCCTGCTGAAGGACAGCAAGGTGAGTTAGCTCTGAATTCTCGAAAACGGCATGTCGCCCCCGATGTTAGTCCCCCCCGAGTCGCCAGAACTTTCGGTGCAATCGGGAGGTCGCTGGCGTTTTGCCATAATAGAACGAACTATTCGATAAATTGAAATTGAGAGATAATCGCATTCGATTAAATATAGTTCTGTTGGCATATTGTGGCGATTGCAGTCTTGCCTTCCCGACCCCGGATCGTCGAACCGCTCGGGACCATGACGCGATGCTCCTGGCGCCGCCGGAATCGCAAAAGGTGCTGCGTTCCGCGACCATGCCATCTGGTTGCGCCATGTTGCGACGTTGAGGTCGTCGCAGATCGAGCAACTGTGCGAGGGAAGGAAAGCCCCATTCATGAAGTGGGTTGGGCGACCTCTTGAAGGAACAAGAAAAGCAGCTTTGGGTTGGCGAGGCAGCGAATGTGGTCTGAACTACGCGGACTGAAAGACGAGATCGATTTTGGCACCCCGCCACGAGATGGATCGCCCGTAACGCTTGATATCGACGACGTGACCGTCACGGTTCCCGCCGGCAGTTCGGTCATGCTTGCCGCCGCGAAAGCGGGCCGCGCAATCCCAAAGCTCTGCGCCACCGATATGCTCGAGTCCTTTGGCAGCTGTCGCGTCTGTCTCGTAGAGATCGAAGGCCGCGGCGGGTTCCCGGCTAGCTGCACGACGCCGGTCGTCGAGGGCATGAAGGTCAAGACCCAGACCGCGACGCTGCAGCGCCTGCGCAAGGGCGTTCTGGAGCTTTACCTCTCCGACTTCCCCGAAAGCGAAATGGCCGACGGGTGGAGCGAGTTCCACGAAACACTAAAGGCCGAAGGGATCACATCCCATCCGTACGGCAAGGGCGGCGCCAATCACTTCGACGCGCCCGTCGACGCCTCCAACCCCTACTTCCTGTTCGATCCGGCGAAATGCATCGTCTGCAGTCGCTGCGTGCGCGCCTGCGCCGAGGTGCAGGGGACCTTCGCCATCACCATCGCCGGCCGCAGCTTCGAATCGAAAGTCGTCGCAAGCCAGGATCAGCCGTTCTTCAAATCGGAATGCGTGAGTTGCGGCGCCTGCGTGCAGGCCTGCCCGAGCCATGCGCTGGTCGAGAAGAGCCTCTTCGAGGGAGAGTACAAACATGCCGAACCCGCGGAAGCCTGAGAGTTCGGTCGTCACGACCTGCGCCTATTGCGGCGTCGGCTGCGGCTTCAAGGCCGAGACGCGCGCGGGCAAGATCGTGCGCATGACGCCGTGGAAAGAAGGCAAGGCGAACCATGGCCACAGCTGCATCAAGGGCCGCTTCGCCTATGATTATTACATTGCGCCCGATCGCGTCCGCACGCCGCTGATCCGCGCCTCGATCGACGATCCGTGGAAGCCCGTGAGCTGGCAGGAGGCGTTTGACTACGCGGCGAGCGCGTTCAAGCGCATCCAGGCCAAATATGGCGTGAAGTCGGTCGGCGCCGTCTCTAGCTCGCGCTGCACGAATGAGGAGATTTTCCTCACGCAGAAATTCGCGCGCGCTGTGCTCGGCAACAACAATATCGACAACTGCGCCCGCATCTGCCACTCGCCGACGCAGTTCGGCCTGACCAACACGATCGGCGCGGGCGCGGCGAGCCAGCACTTCGATTCTATCCTTCAGGCCGACGTCATCATGGTTGTCGGCGCCAATCCGACTGAGGGCCACCCAGTCTTCGGCTCGCTGATGAAACGGCGCATTCGCCAGGGCGCGAAGCTGATCGTCATCGACCCGCGCAAGACCGAGACCGTGGAATCCGCCCATTGCAAGGCCGACGTCCATCTTGCGATCCGTCCCGGCACCAATGTCGCGATCCTCGACAGCATCGCGCATGTCGTCGTGCGCGAGAAGCTCTACAATGAAGAATTCGTGCGCGCGCGCTGCGAAGTGAAGGAATTCGAGAACTGGAAGGCGCTGGTCGGCTCCGACAAATATGCGCCAGAAATCATCGGCCCGATCGCCGGCGTCGATCCGGCGGACATCCGCAAGGCGGCGCGGATGTATGCCGGCGGTCCCAACAGCGCCATCTATTACGGCCTCGGCGTCACCGAACATTCGCAGGGCTCGACCGGCGTGATGTGCCTTGGCAATCTCGGCCTCTCCTGCGGCATGCTGGGGCGCGAGGGCGTTGGCGTCAATCCGCTGCGCGGTCAGGGCAATGTGCAGGGGGGAAGCTGTCTCGGCAGCTGGCCGCATGTGTTCAGCGGCTACCGCTTCGTGACGGATTACGCCACCCGCTCGAGCTTTGAAGCGGAATGGGGCGTGACCCTCGACGCCGAGCCCGGCCTGCGCCTGCCCAACATGCTCGACGCCGCCGTCGCGGGGTCCTTCAAGGGCATGTACATCATGGGCGAGGATCCGGTGCAGAGCGATCCGAACCAGCACCACGTCATCGCCGCGATGAAGAACATGGAGTGCGTCGTGCTCCATGATCTCTTCTTCAACGAGACGTCGGAATACGCCCATATCTTCTTCCCCGGCTCATCGTCGCTGGAGAAGGACGGCACATTCACCAATGCGGAACGCCGCGTCTCGCGCGTGCGCAAGGTGATCGAGCCGCTGGCCGGCCTTCAGGACTGGGAGATCACGGTGAAGCTCATGAACGCCATGGGCTACAACGTCACCTACAACAATCCCGGGGAAGTTCTCGACGAGATTGCGCGGCTGTCGCCCAACTATCGCGGCATAAGTTTCGCGCTGATCGACCGCGTCGGCTCGGCGCAATGGCCCTGCAACGAGGACGCGCCCGAGGGCACTGAAGTGCTCCACATCGGGAAGTTCCCGCGCGCCAACGGGCTTGGCGCCTTCATGCTCACCGAATATGTGCCGACAGCGGAGCGCACCAACGATAAATATCCGCTGCTGCTGACAACGGGCCGCATTCTCTCACAATATAATGTCGGCACGCAGACGCGGCGCACGCCGAACTCCATGTGGCATCCCGAAGACGTGCTGGAAATCAACGAACAGGACGCCATGGCGCGCGGCCTGAAGAGCGGCGACTGGGTGAAGCTGTCGAGCCGCTTCGGCCAGACTGAGCTGCGCGCGAAGATTTCCGAGCGCGTGAATCCGGGCGTTGTCTACACAACGTTCCACCACGCGAAGTCGAAGGCCAACGCCGTCACATCGGATCTCTCCGACTGGGCGACGAACTGCCCCGAATACAAGGTCACGGCGGTCGATGTCGTTCGCACCAACGGCCCCGCCGCCGACAGCGTGCAGGAGGCGGAAGGGCCGCGTATCGAGGAACTGGAGCGGGCGGAATGCGCATGACGCAGTCGCCTTCGCCGGGCGTCGACATTCCTGTCATGGCGCTCGATCGCATCGTTCTGATGGCGAACCAGATCGGCGATTTCTTCGCGCCCTATCCGCCGGAAAGGCGCGCGGAAGGCATCAGGAATCATCTGCGGACCTATTGGGATCCGAGGATGCGCGCAGAGCTGATTGCGCTGATCGAAACGGGGGGCGCGGGCCTCGCACCCCATGTCATGGAGGGAGCGAAACTGCTGCTGAACGATACCCATTCCAAGCCCGGCTATTACGGACCGCCTAAAGCGTGATTGATCCGAAACAACAGGAGCACGGCATAAGCCAAAGTGCGGAGCGCGATTCGCGCGCGGCTCGCCGCATACGGGAGTGCTCGATAGACCCTAAAAAAAAGAGGCTGCTCCCCGAAGTTAGACCTCGACAAGTGCCTTCTGCTCTTGGTTCGATCTGACAAGGATATTCCTCGCGCTTGCAAGGAAGCTGGAGAGTTTCTAGCATTTCGAGACGCGCGATTCCCGACAATTCATGAGGAGCACGACGAGGAGTTTGTCGGAGTATGGGTCGACCCCTTGG
>JBAZRU010000663.1:0-4186 GCA_041662805.1 Candidatus Hydrogenedentales bacterium
CTGCAAGGCTTCCAGACGATCTCCCATCCTGAATCCGATCGCGTCGAAGGTGCGCGTGCCGTCCGTGACGACGAACTTGAGATGTCCGCCGCGCAGTTCCCTGCACGATTGCCGCGCGGCGCGGACTCCGTAGGCCGCCAGGACCGGCGAAGGGTTCGCGGCTCCAAAAGGCTGAAGCCGTTCAAGAAGCGTCACGAGTCTTCCGTCGATTTCGGTGAGCGCCACCTGCGCGTCGATTGCCAGCGGGCGTTTCAAGTCATGCGAGGGAAGCCTGCGCGCCGTCTCGGCTTCGAAGGCTTCTCGAAATGCGTCCACCTTGCCTTCTTCGACGGTGATGCCCGCGGCCGCCGCGTGCCCTCCGCACGCGACCAGATGCGACTCGCACGCCTTCAATGCTTCCGCAATGTTCAGACCGTCCACGCTTCGAGCGGAGCCTCGGCCCAGACCGTCTCCGTTGATAGCGATTAGCACGACCGGTCGATAGTAGCGCGATTGGATCCGGCTCGCGACGATACCCACAACGCCAGGGTGCCAGTCTCGGTGAGCGAGCACGATGCTGCGTTGTGAACGGCTGTACCCTGCTTCAATCATGGACATGGCATCGTCGAACGTCGACTGCTCATGCCCTTTTCGCTCTTGGTTCGCAGCGTCCAATTGCCCGGCCAATTCGGCGGCTTCCCCGGTGGAATCGGTCAGCAGAAGCTCCAATCCTGCCAGTCCATCGCCCATGCGTCCACCTGCGTTGATCCGCGGTGCAAGCTGAAACGACAAGTCCTCGGAGGTCACCTTCTTCAGGTCCAGCCCCGCGACCTTCGCCAATTGCCCGAGTCCGACGCGAGGGCTTCGCGCAAGCGCCGCAAGGCCCGCCGCAACGAGATCGCGATTTTCGCCACGCAACGGAACGATATCCGCGACAGTTGCCAGCGCCACCAGATCGAGGTCGGCCTGCTCGCCTGTCAGCGCCCACGCCAACCGGAACGCCACGCAGGCACCGCACGACTCCGCGCCCGGATAGGCGCTGTCCTGGCGCTTTGGGTTGAGCACAGCAAACGCGTTTGGCAAGGGTGCGTCGATTTGGTGATGGTCGGTGACGATCACATCGATGCCAAGCGATCGCGCCCGGTCCACGGCTTCGTGGGCGGCTATCCCGTTATCGACGGTGATGGCAAGCGTGACGCCGCCGGCGTGGGCCTGATCGATATGGCCCGCGCCGATTCCATAGCCCTCGGTCAATCGTTTGGGCATGGCGTACACGCAGTTTTCGATGCCGAATCGACGCAGCGCTCGAATCATCAGCGCGGCGCCGGCGATTCCGTCCACGTCGTAGTCGCCAAAGACAAGTACGCGCTCGCCGGCAGCACGGGCCGCGTCAATTCGCTTCACGGCGCGGTCGATGTCATCCAACAAGCCGGGAGGGCTGACGTGTTCGATGGATGGATTCAGAAAGCGCTCGGCATCGGCGTGTGAAGTGGCTCCGCGCGTGCGCAGGATATGCGCAATGATGTGCGGAGACCCGAGCTGTTCGGCCAACGCCAGGCTCGCCGGTCTGTCTTCGAGCGCCACACGCCATTCACATCGCGCGGAGAGCACGCTCATGCCCGGTCTCTTGCGAGGCGCACGATGAGTTCTACAACTTCATCGGGGGTGAGACCGTCCGTTTCTACGAGGACGGCATCATCCGCTTTTCGCAATGGACCCACGCTTCGCGACATATCTCTGAGGTCCCGCTGGCGAATGTCTTCCATCAATTTCGTGGGATCGAAGGCGATGCCTTTCTTTTCGAACTCCAGAGCTCGGCGGCGAGTCCGCTCTTCCAGGGACGCGTCCAGGTAGATCTTGCACGCGGCGTGGGGGAAGACTACGGTTCCGATGTCACGCCCCTCGGCCACGGTGGGACGGCGGGCGCCAATCGATTGCTGAAGCGCGACCAGATGCGCCCGCACGTTCGGATTGTGGTCCAAGGTGCTGATCTGCCGCGTCACCTCCGGAGTCCGGATCGCGTGGGAAATGTCCTTTCCTCCGACCATCACCTGCTGGCGCCCGTCTTCCTCGCGAAGGTCAAGCTCCATACTTCGAGTGATTGCCGCCAGCGCGTCGCCGTCGTTCATGTCGACGCCGCTTTCCAGTGCAAGCCATGTGGCTGCCCGGTACATGGCCCCTGTATCCAGGAATGCGTATCCCAAGCGATCGGCAACTTTGCGGGCGACCGTGCTCTTGCCTGCTCCCGCGGGCCCGTCGATTGCTACGATGTCCCTGGTCATTATCGGATCCACTTTGCTCACTTAATCTCCACGATGTAGCCGTCTTGCCTGCAATACGTCCGAGGCATGCCGCGGTCTTCGGGAGTTCTCACGTGGCTGCCCACAGGAGGCTGCGGATCGTTCACCAAGAAGGGATCCGCGAATATCTTGACTCCGGCGTCAAAGAGCCCGGACACCCGAGGCGGACCCTGACCGTGGTCGATGCCTTCGCCGATAATGATCTGGAAGTCCTTGCGCAACAGGCGGGCCACTTCGGCCAGCTCATGCTGAAGCGCCGCCACATTCGATTCGTGGTTGGCCATTCGCGCGAGACTGTTGTTGACCGTCCGCAAGGCCATCCGCATCGGCACGCTCTGCAACTTTCTGGCCACGTTTTCGTCAGTCCCCAGACCTCGTTCACGGACGGCAGCGAGAATGCGCCGCAGCAAGAGCACCTTGGAGCGCGAAGAGGCCTCCGATTCGTCGGCATTCTCCTGCTGGGCCGCCCCGCGCAGTTCTTTCTCATAGTGGCCAATCGTCTGCATGAGGTCGTTGTGCTCGCGGCGCCATTGGGTGAGCTTCTCGCGCATTTGCATTAGGTGACCGGCGATTCTTCGCTGGTCGGACGTGGCGCTGAAGAGGCGATCTTTCATGACCGACAGCTCGGCAAACTCGTCGTTGATATCGCGGTCTAGTTGACCCTCGTCTTTGATTCCCGCAATCTCGGCGTGGATAGCCTCCAACTGCAAGAAGGGCTCATCGCCCCCCGTCGTGTCGGGCATATCCATCGTGTCGCCCGAACGCCGGGTAGCTACGTTCAACCGGTCTTCCGCCATAACCTCTAGTGTTTGCATCGCCGAGAGTATGCGATTGACCAGCGCCAAGCGGTGCTCCGCTTTGTGCAATCGTTCCGCGATGGGATGCATATTTTCTACGGCATTCAGATACACCAGCGCGCAACTTGCCGCGTGCTCCGCCTCTTGGCTCGCATAGTCGATGGCGGTTCGCTCATTGGAGAGCTGACGCCGCAACCGCGCCGCTCGCGCCAGAAACTTGGCGGCGTCTTGCCCCGGTTCTTCTCCGTAATCTTGACACGACAATTCCCGGCGCAGCACGATTGCGAGGTCGCGCGTCTCCGAACGGCGAAACCGGGTCGCCGTGAGCAACGTAGATGCCTCGAATTGGCCGCCGAAGATTTCGCCTTTTACGCGGATTCGTTCCGCGATGTAGCGCCCCGTGAGGGCCGATGCCTCGACGCGTATCTCGTTGCCCGCGAAGACCAATTCGGGAGACTCCGCGTTCACGCAATACACGTTGCCCCACTTCGACACGACGTAGGCGCGCACAATTATGTTGCGCGCGCGGACGTCGCCTTGGCGCACGACGACCATGCCCGAAATATTCTCTTGTACTTCGCAATGCTGGGTCGCCGCGACCTTGCCCATCACGAAGCCTTCCACCGAGCATGAGCCGTTTTCCACGACCACGGTGCAGTTCTCAGGCACGCTGTCCAGGACTTTCAGATGCCCGGATTTGTGCGTAAACACGGGGCCGCGCCCCGGTTTTGAGATTCCCGCAAAGAGCTTCACTTCACGCGGACGCGCCCGCAACAAGTCTGCCGAAGTCACGACATGCAGCCGCTCCGACAATACGGGAAGTCCTGGGGTCAGCGGCATCGTTTGGACGCGTACGTGGAGCTCGCCTAGCTTTTTGCCGACCAGCTCCCGAACGCGCTTGAACAAGTCCGGATCCGGGACGCGCCGTGTAAGGTCGTGCACGCGGCAAAGGAAGTGCGCCTCGTCCCAGGAGAACGCCGAGATGCTATTGACGTCCATTAATTTGATCAACTCACGAAGCATCCATTGGTGGCGCCGTCCCTCGGTGACGAGCGTGGACTTGCCGGTGCATGTCGTCCATCTGGTCACGATCGCGGGAATGGAGGCCCA
>JBAZRU010000664.1:0-4175 GCA_041662805.1 Candidatus Hydrogenedentales bacterium
CCACTTCTTCGAGGACGAAACGCATGACGCCATTGCACGAAGACTAGGCGTCTCGCGCACGACGATTACGTACCGGATTCAAAAGGCCATTGAGTCAATCCGGAAGAGGCTTCAGCGACGTGGTCTCGTTGTCGTGGGCTCGGCGCTCGCAGCAATGATGACGGCCAACCTAACTGCGGAGGCCGCCCCGAAGGCCCTGACCGTGGCCTTGGCAAAAGTCGCGCTCGCGGGCTCAGGAAGTATCGCGACGGCAGGGATTTCGGCAACTCTCGGACAACTTGGAGGCGGCCTTCTCGTAAAGAGCCTGCTGGTTGCTTCAATGATCCTCGTTCTTTCGGGATTGGCGCTTTGGAGGATTCAGCCGCGAGGCGAACACATATCTCCCGACGGGAGCCTGCCGTCCAGCGTATCGGACAGTGAGCGGAGCCCAGAGAAAACCGCAGTAACCTCCAAAGACGAAGGAACCAGTGCCCTCCCGCGCGAGAGACAGGTGGCGTCGTTGGGGATTGACTCCTGGGGTTCAATTTCCGGGACCGTGACCGACGCCGAAACGAAAGCCCCTATTGACGGCGCATACGTAGTTTTTGTGGGCGACTTTGGGCCTGGTAGAGAACAAGAGCATGTGACCACGGACGGGAATGGATACTACCGCCTAAGCGAACTCAAACCGGGGTCATACAAGCTAAAATGCGTGGTTCCGGGAGTCCAGGAGCGAGGCGAGCTGGAAGCGCGAACCGTTTCCGTGGCCGAACGGCAGGATGTCGTCAGTGTAGATTTCGCGGCGTTCAGGAGCGGCTTGCACATTAAGGGGAGAGTCGTGGATACCGAAGGGCGGCCCGTGGCCAAGGCGATGGTGATGGCAGCGCGCATCGGTGCGAATCAAATAACCGAGATGCAGGTCAACAACTTTTCCGCGGCAGACGGATCGTTCGCACTGTACTTCAGCCCGGGGCCGAGCGAAGGATATGTCCTTGCCGCCGTGACGTCTCCCATGTTCGGCGTGCCCGGCGACATGTTGGCGAGCGAAGTGGAAGGCTTCTTCTACCCAAGTGCAGACGGCCTTCCCGAGGTGATTCTTACCCTACGCACCAGTGCCACGCTCTCGGGTACCGTGCTGGACACGCAAGGTCAGCCTGTTGCTGGAGTCCGCATTTTGCCGAGATCGGATCCGAGGCATGAATTCATGATGAGTTGGGAGTCCGCTCAAACGGCCGAAGATGGGTCTTTCACGACGCCGGGACTCCCTGCCGGGTCCTACCTAATGGATTTGGCTCCAACAACAACAGGAAAGTTCATCAGGGCGCTTCCTCCCAATGACGAGATTGAGGTGGCTTGGGGAGAGCGCAAACAGGGCCTTCGCTTAATCCTGGACCTCGGCCTGTCCATCTCGGGGCATGTGGTAGATGAAGAGGGCGTTCCCGTTAAGGAGGCCAGCGTCAGTAGTGCGGATTGCTATGCGATAACGCAAGCGGACGGTTCATACACGATCACCGGTCTAGTGGCCGGGCGACACAATGTCAAAGTGCGCCACGAAGAGTATGTGGACGCTTCCATTGACGGCGTGGCCGTTGGAAGCAGCGATATCGACTTCAGCCTGACACGGCGGGGAGCCATTGAAGGGCACGTGCTTGATGCTGCTACGGGTAAGCCCATCGAGCGCTTCCAGGTGACACACTTTCCGGTGACCTATCCCCCTTTCCATCATGAATGGAGGAGAGGAGATGTAACTCAATCGGATGCGAATGGCGCATTCCGGATCCCCAATGTGCCACCGGGAGAGGTGATGGTCATTGCGCGCGCGAGCGGATATCCGGAAATTCCCGTGAAAGTGCCTCAGGTGCTTCCAGCGGAAACAACCAAGGGTATTGTCATCCGACTCAAGAAAGGAATGTCTGTTGAAGGGAAAGTCGTGGACCCTGCGGGACGACCTGTGGCCAATGCCAGCGTCGTTGCTGGTGCGAAGCGGTGGGACCAGCAGCCCCAGGAATTAGGGGCGACTCAGACGGACATGGAGGGCAAGTTCACGCTTTCCGGTTTGACGGAAGAGGTATCCGCGATAACGGCGTATCATGCGGCGTATCCGCCAACGTCAGTCCCCGTCATGTTGACCGAGGGGCAGCCCAACAATGTGACTGTCACGTTTGCCAAGGGCGGAGCAGTGGAAGGCACGGTGCGCATCGCTGGCGCGCCCGCGCAAGGTTACGCGGTTCGGGTATACGTAGCATCTGGAAACATGCGGGGTCAGTTGCAGGCAACGACAACCTCTTCTACTGGAACTTTCCTAGTCGGCAATGTCCCCGCCGGTGAGGCATCCGTGTCCGTCACCATAGCGGGTATCGAGTCTGGAGACTCATCCAAGTGCCACTCGCTTTCCAAGAGCGCAGCCGTCTCTGAAGGAATAGCGTCGGTCGTGGATTTCGACTACGTACCTGGTTCCGCATCGGTAACGGGTACTGTCACCATTGGCGGTCAACCCGTTCGCGAAGGCAAGGTTGAGCTCGTCCTGACGACAATAAAAGGGTATGAAGAACACTTCCGCAGTCTTCGCGAGGAAGACAACGCGACCTACACGTTCGAGGACTTGCCCGCGGCATCAGCAAAGGTCTTTGTCGCTGCATATTCGCCTCGTGGGTCGAAGGAAACAGAGTTCAGCATCCAGGAAGGTCAAGCTGTAAGTCTGGACATAGATTTGAGCGAGGAAGGCGCCGATGCGACTGGCGCCGCAGCGAACTGAAGCTCGCGTAAGAGGCCCCGCGATCCGCCACGTGGAGTGGATTCCTAACTCGCATGGCGACCTCGATTGCGCGGCGGATGGGCTGACGGATCCTTTGCCCGGGTGATATTTCCCAAGGCCCTTGCTATAAATGCGGCATCGCCTTGGGCCTCCTCCATACAGGCTTCCAGATATGCCGCCATCTCTTCGGGGGTGCGAAGATGCTCGGCGACATCGTATCGTGTGGTTATGGTCCTGGCCATGATGCCCTCCTGGAGATTCTAGCGAAGACTCGCGCCCAGGCGCGAATCGGCTAGGTCATCCAGCCAGTCAGCAAAGGTACTGGTCTTGCGAGTCGCCACCATTTCTTGATTGTATCTTGTTGGCCACGCCCCGTCGCGTCGACGAGAGTCGATGCCTGTTCACGCTTTTCGGATCGTTCTTGCGGCCGTGCTGCTAAAGTGGACAGAATAGAGCACGTGCAACGAGGGACCGTACAGGGGAAGTGCATCACGATGCGCTGGCCGGCGGGGAGTATCCATGAGACAAATCGTAGGCGCTATCTTTCGTGCTCTGTTTGGGAGAGCGAATTCGAAGCCGATTTCTGCGGAAGAATTCACGCAGGAGTGTGCGAGAGCGTTCTCCGAAGCCGGGGCGGGATTGCAGGTTGCGATTGTGAGGGACTTGGAGTTGCGCATAACCGCCGAGAACGGCCAGCAATCGACCTCGTATTTGGACAATCTCTATGGGACCTGTAGCCAGCATCCGAAGTTGAGGCGCGAGGCTATCGCACGATACGTCGCGGGTTGTCTCGAACCGCTTTCAAGAGGCCCAGGTGTCGACCGGACCTGCATTGTTCCTGTGATTAAGGACCGCGGCTGGTTAACGGAAGTACGTCAAGGTCTCGCCGAGCGTGGGGCGAAGGAAATTCCGGAACCTGTGTACGAGGAATTCGGCGGCGAGCTCCTGATTGTCTATGCCGTCGATTCCGAGAATAGCATCGCATTCCTGCCCCCAGCGGCCATGGAGGAAGCCAATATCTCGCGCGGTGAATTGAGGTTGCTCGCGGCATCGAACCTGAAGCGATTGCTGCCGAAGATCGAGCGTGCCGGTGACAACGGACTTTACATGTTCACGGTGGGAGGCACGTACGAGGCGAGTCTGTTGTTGTTGGATACGATATGGGCGGGAATGCAGGCGGAGGTCCAGGGCGAGGTCGTCGTCTCCGTTCCGACGCGGGATGTCTTGCTTGTGACTGGCAGCGAGAACGCGGCAGGGATGAGCAAAGTCCGGGAAATTGCCGAGGCCGCATGGAAGGCCGGGCCTTACCGGCTTACGCCGCAGCTTCTCGTGTATCGAGACGGCAAGTTCCAGATGCTTGCATAGAGCCACCAACAAGAACTCAAGACTTCTAGAGGCAAGAGGCAACAGCGAGCAGGGGCCCCACATTGCTGGGGAGCCA
>JBAZRU010000665.1:0-4172 GCA_041662805.1 Candidatus Hydrogenedentales bacterium
TGCTGATTGCCGCGCGCGACGCGAAGATCAAACGATTGGTATTCGCCAGTTCGAGCTCGGTCTACGGAGACCAAGAGGCGGACGTCAAGAGCGAAAGCCTGAGGCTAAATCCGATGTCGCCTTACGCGGCCACGAAGGCTGCCGGCGAGCATTACCTGCGGGCCTTCAGCCTCTGCTACGGAATGGAGACAGTTGCGCTCCGCTATTTCAACGTCTTCGGCCCCCGGCAAGACCCCGACTCTCCGTATAGCGCTGTGATTCCGTTGTTTATCTCGGCGATGCTGCACGGAACGCCTCCCACGATTCACGGCACCGGCGAACAAGCGCGCGACTTCACCTACGTTGCCAACAACGTCCACGCAAATATCCTCGCGGCCACGGCCCCGTTTGAGGCCAGAGGACAGGCCTACAACGTCGCGTGCGGAACCTCCTACAGCGTGCTCGACCTCGTGCGGTGCATCGGGGAAGCCCTCGGCGTGGACATCAAACCCGTACACGGACCCGCACGGATAGGTGACGTGCGCGTGTCGAAAGCCGATATCTCAGACGCCCAACGCGACTTTGGCTATGAGGTCCTGGTGGATTTCGCAGAAGGGCTGATGCAAACCATCGAACATTACCGGAGCACGGTCACCGGCGGAATCTGACCTGCGCCGATCTAGTGTGACGGGATGGCGCTTTTTGCGCGCTTTGCGAGAGTTCGGACCTTCGCCGCCGCGCAAGCTGCCTGGAGGCAATACGCCTCACTTCCTCTTCCACTGCGTGGAACCGTCTGAGACTGTCCTCCCGCCACCGCGCATTCTCGCGGACCATTCATTTGATTCTCACCCTTCTTTCAGAACCAAGCTGGCTGGCGAAGCGCCTCGCCTCACCTCACCTCACCTCACCTCACCTCACCACTGTGTCACCCCTTGCTGGTGCGCGAGTCTACGCGCATGGCCGTGTGCCATCCTATTCGGAATCTATCAATTAGGATTGCGCTGCATAAGCGTCTTGAAAATCGCGGTAGGAATGCCCAATAATGATATTGTCCAAATGGGTTGCGGTCTATTTCCGCCAAGGGGCGACTTGGCGGAAGGAAGTAAAGCGGGGGACTGCTTGTGGACGACAGGATGGGGGAAACCGCGTCAATTGCCACGATGACATGCGTCGAACGGCGCAGGTCGAGTGCGCTATCGTATCAATCCACCCGCGCGCCTTTCTTGCATGAGAATTCAGCTATCTCCCGTCTAGCCGAGGCTTGTCGAAAGCGCCCGCCAATCCCGCTACTACCCTTGGCATTTGCCTGCGCAAGTTCCAAGTCAGTCTCCATTTTCGAATGCATGGCAGTGTTTGAACAAGCCACGTATTCAACGCCTGTAGATGTGCCGAATCCGGATCGAACACGTACGTCGCGGAAGTGCATTGACTTCATCCAGTGCAGCCAGTTCTCTGCTTCCGCGTCAATCGCAGCAGGAGGGGGAGCGAGAGATGAGGCAGTTGCACCTTAAGAAATCAACGATTCTCCAAGCATTGCTCTGCACTCTGGTGGCCGCCGAATGGGCCTATGCGGTCCATTGTAACGAGACTATTCCATACCCCCGTTCTCATCCGCTCACGTCGCATTCTCAGCGTGGCGATTCTGAGGTCGCCAATAACAGCCCGGATTCCTGCCTCCGCGTTGCTGCAGCAGCCGAGAGGACACCCGGCGAGAGCGACGCTAACTCACCAAGCCGCGTTCCCCGTGGGTCGCAGGACCGCCTGCAATGGACGTGGATGAAGGGCGCTTCGACAGTAAGGCAGCTTGGGGTCTACGGTACGAAGGGCGAGTCTGCTCCGGGCAATACACCTGGAGCGCGGCGCGGCTCGGCTTCCTGGACGGACACCATCGGTGTGTTGTGGTTGTTCGGCGGCTACGGTAGCTCCGGAACTGCAGGCTATTTCAACGATCTGTGGAAATATGAGCCAACCTCAGGCAATTGGACCTGGATGAAAGGGCCGTCGACAGTGGGGCAGGTGGGAACCTACGGCACGCAAGGCGTTGCCTCCCCAAGCAATACCCCCGGCGCTCGCTGTGACTCAGCCTCCTGGACGGATTCCTCGGGCAATCTGTGGCTCTTTGGTGGCATTGGTTGGAGCGCCACGAATATGGACGTACTCAACGACCTGTGGAAATACGACCAAGCCACGGGCAATTGGACTTGGATGAAAGGTGCCTCGACCGTCAGACAACTCGGGGTCTATGGTTCGTTGGGAGTGGCTGCTCCAGGCAACACACCCGGTGCGCGCCGCGGTGCGACTTCCTGGTTGGATGCCTCAGGCCGGCTTTGGCTATTTGGCGGCATTGGCTATGGCGCTTCCGGCAGTTCCGGCTTCCTGAATGACCTTTGGAGATTCGACCCTAGCACGGGTAATTGGACATGGCTGAAGGGAGCCTCGACCGTAAACCAATCCGGGGTCTATGGGACTCGGGGCGCGGGCGCTTCGGCCAACAGGCCGGGCGGACGAAGCTACGTGGTCTCCTGGATGGACGCCTCGGGTGCACTCTGGATGTTTGGCGGTTACGGCCGCGACAGCGTTGGGGAAAGTTACACCCTCAATGACCTCTGGAAATATGACCCCGCCAGCGGAATCTGGACCTGGATGAAGGGAGCCACGACCATCTTCCAGTCCGGAGTCTATGGAACACAAGGCGAAGCCGATCCTGGCAACACCCCCGGCTCGCGCCGCTATGCGGTCTCATGGGCGGACAACACGGGAGCCCTATGGCTCTTCGGTGGCAACGGCTGCGACAGCACCGAAAACGAAGGCAATCTCAACGACCTTTGGAGATACGAAATATCTTCAGGCAATTGGACTTGGATGACAGGGGCCAAATTCGCCGGCAGGTCCGGAACCTATGGCGTTCAGGGTGTGACCGCTCCCAGCAACACGCCTGGCGGGCGCACCTACGCAGTCTCATGTGCGGGCAGTTCGGGCGCACTTTGGCTATTCGGTGGCGAAGGTTTTGATAGTTCTGGAACGGCGGGCCTCCTGAACGACCTCTGGAAACTGGAGTGGGTGCCGCCCCCAACGCACACAGTCACATTTCTGACCGACGGGACTGCAGGGACGACCCTGACAGGATTGACCCCGCAGGTAATAGAAGATGGCGCCAACTGTGCCTCCGTGACGGCCAATGCTCCGCTAAGCCACCATTTCGTTAAGTGGACCAAGCAAGGTGTGGACTATTCGACAAACAACCCTTTAACAGTGACGAACGTTACCGCGGACATGACGATCCAGGCGGTCTTTGCGATAAACCAATACACACTATCCTACGCGGTGGATGCGAACGGCACGATCGATGGAGCGGCATTGCAGACGGTCAACCACGGGGCAAGCGGCTCCGAAGTGACCGCAATCCCCGCCACAGGGTATCACTTTGTCGAGTGGAGTGATGGCGTAGCGCAGAATCCACGCACCGACTCAAATGTGACTGCCAACAGGAGCGTCTCTGCGGTCTTCGCGATAAACCGATACACGCTATCCTACGCGGCGGATGCGAACGGCACGATAGTCGGCGCAAGTCCGCAGACAGTTGATCACGGGACAAGCGGCCTCGAAGTTACGGCAATCCCCGCAATTGGCTATCGCTTCTCCGAATGGAGCGACGGCCTTACGCTGAACCCTCGAACGGACTCGAATGTGATGTCCAACATCAGTGTAACTGCCGTCTTTGTGATTGGCCAATACACACTGACGTACACGGCAGGAGAGTACGGCTCGATCGACGGTCTCACGACTCAGACAATCAATCACGACGCGAGCGGATCTGCGGTGTTTGCAAAGGCATCGACGGGCTATCATTTTACCGAATGGAGCGACGGCTCGACAGAGAACCCGCGCACGGACACCCATGTAACCTCCAACATCGAAGTGGCTGCCAGCTTTGCGGTCAACCAATACACGTTGACGTACACGGCCGAAGCGAATGGCTCGATAGATGGGGCCGCATCTCAGACGATCGATTTTGGGACGAGTGGTTCCACGGTTTCGGCGATTGCATCGGCCGGGTATCACTTCGTCAAATGGAGCGATGACTCAACAGAAAACCCACGCGTAGACACCCATGTAACCTCCAACATCGATGTGACTGCCCTCTTCGCGATCAACCAATACACGTTAGAATACGGGGCGGAAGCGCACGGTTC
>JBAZRU010000666.1:0-4165 GCA_041662805.1 Candidatus Hydrogenedentales bacterium
TTCAGGACTTGCGCGATGCCGTAGGCGGTCCGCCCATCGTTCAATTCCCGCATCCGAGCCAAAGTATCCATTTCGCCCGGATGCTCGCCAAATTTTTTTCTGCCTTCGCATCGGCCCGTTCGTTTTCGTTTGAGTGCCCTGGCCCGCTTGAGTTTCTGCACCAGCAGGCTCTTGTCGAGTTCCGCAAAAACCCCCTGGATCTGGACCATCGCTCTCATCATGGGGTCGGCTTTCATGGCCTCCGTCACGTTCTGCCCCGTGTTGGCAGAGATGAGCGTAAGGCCTCGACTGGCAAGATGGGCCGTCAACTGCAATTGCACGCTCAGGTCGCGGGCGAAGCGGTCAAGACTCTCCACGATGATCGTCGTTCCGCCGGCGGCAAGGACATCGTGGAGCATCTGCGCATAGACGGGCCGGTCGCTCTCAGTCCCGGTGTACGCTTCCTGGTAGACCCTGCCCAGCTTGTAGCCAGCCTGGTTCGCGTACGCCTCGATGGTCTCTCTCTGCCGATCCAGTCCGGTCCCGTTGACCTGGCCTTTGCCACTGACTCTGATATACCCCACAGCGTCCATTTCGATGTCCTCCAGCACAACATAAGGGAAACTGATAGTACCCCGTGATTCCGAGCTAAAAACGCGGGTGACAATCCCGGTTTTTCGTGTGGCGAAATCTGTAGAATAAGTCAGTCAATAGTCCCAAAGAAGGGCCGGCCCAGCGTTCCTGCCAGACCGGCCCCCCAACTCATCGACACGTTTGGTTCCATTCTTCGGCTACCGCTCGCGGCATTGCTCTTTGGAATTTGGCCCCAGACAAGTAGAAACTTCTGCCGCACTCGCACTCGACGGAGAAGATATTCCGCTCTTGCTGTACGAGCTTGGGCGTTCTCTTGCAGCGGCAGGGCGCGAGTTTAATTCGGGGTTTGGTGGTCTTCTTTTTCATGGCTCATACTCCAAAGTAAGGCCAGCCAGCCCGCCGTCGCGGGAGCCGGCCGGGGTTGATCTGGTCGTTCGTGTCCAGGCAGTATCACGGCGCATATTGTGCCCGGTCAAACTGCCAAAACTCCCATTTTTCACCAGACCGCCGGCCCAATCTACAGATCTCGGTCATCGAATACCGCTTGACTCTGGTAGCCATGACATTAAGCATCCCGTAGTATAAGCGTTTGGGATAAAATCGATCAGGTTGCGTAAGATCGATTACCCAGCCATGCGTCTCAATCCAACAATGTAGGATTGGTTTGATTGATCGTTCTTCCTCCTGATAGCTGCGAATCGGTCCTTGGCACAAGAGGAATCCGAACGGCTCTTTCATCTGCACGAAGACGCTACAATGGCTGAGACAGTGTCCCCATCTGAGCCTGCGGCGATTGAAAAACTTGATGGCCTCTTTAGATAGCACACTTCACCTTATTCGCAAGGGGCCGGCCCGCGTTGAACCGGCCCCGGCAATCCAGGCAAAACTACGCCTGTGCGGCCCGCAACTCATGCTGATCAACAGCGTTCGCAAGCGATTTCGCAACCGCTTCCGAAATCGCGTGAGCCGTTTCTGCCGATTCGATGCGTGATACTGCCTCAGCGGGGTCTTCGTTCTCGCCCGCGTCGCTCCGCAGACCCTCGTAGTCCACCGCCAAGCGCACGCGCCGGATCAAATCAAAGACCTTAGCCATCGTTGCGACATCGGGATCATCCTTGGCCGTCCGCAGGCATTGTCCAGTGACTTTCCAGTTGCCCAACCCCTCGGCGTTCACTTCGTCCTGCGCCCAACTCAGGGTGTTGGTCACGCCTTCGAGCCACGCCAAAGACTGAATGGAGCCGACAATTCCCCTTGGTTTGGGGTCCAGACGTGCAACCACCGCCTTGATTTCGGCTTGCATCTGTTCGATTTCCGCAATGGCCGACAAAGCGTCCTCAGTCTCGTGATCTACCTGCTCAACGGCTGTTCGGCAAATGCCCAAGGGAATCCGGCTCGTCTCCTGTAGCCATTCGCCGATCATCTTGCGGACCTCTTCTTCGCCGTCTTTGTGCAGGTCCGTCGCGACCTGCAAAGCCAGATTGCCGAGTCCTTTGCGGCCCTCCAGCAGAAACTTCTGCTGTGCCATTCTGGTCGCGTGCAGGGCCGCTCCCAGGTAGGCTGCACTGAGTTTGCGTCGCGACTGCTCGGTGGACTCGGTGGACGCGCTGGGCGGGTCGATGGTCGAGACTTCCGGCGGACCGGCTTCCGTGGTGTGCTGGCCTACGGTTGCCTCAGACAGTACGGGTGTGGGTGTAGTGCTTCTGTTTTGCATAACGATACCCTTCCTTTGGGAAAAGCGGCCGGGGGGTTTGCAGGCACAGAAGATGCCCGGTGGTCCTTACGGATACACCATCCCCGGCCATGAATGTTGGATTGTACAAAAGGATTGATCTTCTGTTTTGCATGTTGGTCATTATCGACCCGCTTCCCGGGAAAGTCAAGAGGTCGTGACGGATTTCTCGAAGATTTTTTGCGTGGGCCTCAAGTGAGGGTTTGTAGATTGCCGATGTCTTTTACATAGTTTGGACATAGTGCTCCCCGTTGATGCGCTAACATCTCCGGGGAGCGAGCCAGAACCTGTATCCTTTTGGCAGGAGGTTCCAGCCCATGTACGCGAGCATACTGTACGCTCTCCTTGTCGTCAACCTTCACCCCATCATCGAGCTTGAACAAACCCTCGACGCCATCCGCCTGGTCGAGTCATCCGGGGGCAGGGATACCCGCGACGGTGATAGTGGCCGGGCCGTGGGGCCGTACCAGATCCACCGGGCCTACTGGCAGGACGGCACGCGATTCCTTGGGGTCCACTGGCCGTATCGGGACGCCAGAGACCCGGCCAGGGCTCGGCAGGTGGTACGGGCTTACGTGGTGCACTACCAGAGGGCCGGCGGCTATCCGGCTACCCCGGAAGTGTGGGCCGAGACGCACAACGGCGGCCCGCGTGGGCCTGAGAAGGATTCCACGACGGTCTATTGGCGGAAGATCCAGGAAGCCAAGGAACTTCACGACGCATCCATACTGCGCCACGTCATCGCGAGTGAGATGCAGGCCGAACGATAGGGCGACGGAGCACCACGGTCTTGCCGGATACGCCAAGAGCCCTTCCAACTTGGTCGCGAGATCGGCTGATATCACTTGTGGCGCCAGTGCCACAAGTGTTCATGGCTGGTTTACCCGGAGCTGTGTTTCCGTGCTGTTGCTGCCGTTCCTTGGCGAAAATCCTCTTTGTCCCTGGGGACGCCAGCGGTAGAATCGGGATTGTTGGAAGCCCAAAGCATCATGGCATCACGCATTCGAGACGGGCGAACGTTGTTCTATTGGCAACCCTGGAAGGGAGAAGCGTATGAGACTGACGTTGTGTTTGGTCCTGTCGTCACTGATCGTCTGCGGGTTTGGCTGCTCGACTCCTTACAAGCCCAACAGTTTCATGGGCGGCTTCTCTGAGACTCGGCTTGCGGAAGATGTCTTTCGCGTGAACTTCCGTGGCAACGCCTATACGTCGGAGGAACAAACCCAGGACTTTGCCATGCTTCGAACTGCCGAATTGGCAACGGAGAACGGCTTCAAATTCTTCGCGGTCATCAACGAAGAGAATACTGCTGATGTCAGTGCGTACACGACACCTGGTACTGCCCAGACAACCGGCTCAACGTATATCTATGGCAGCGGCGCGAGGAACTATTCCGGCAGTTACTCCGGACAGACCACGTACACGCCGCCGCAGACGTATTTCATGTTCAAGCCGCGCAGCGGGCTTCTGGTACGGTGCTTCAAGGAGAAGCCGGAGAAGGTATACGTCTTCGACGCGGCGTTCCTGCGGGACTCCATCAGATCGAAGTACAAGATTGATTGACGAATGTGGTCTACAAGCCCCCGCGCAGTCTCGCTTCCTCTCCCTCATCAATAGCGCGGGGGCTTCTGCTATCACACCTCATAGACGACCAGGGCGGGGGGCCCCAGGCTCTACAGGAACGGTTTTTTTATAGGGGATGGGACCCTTCGCGATGAGACTCCCTCCCCCGCACTTTTTCCCTGTATAACCTCATCTTGCCCAGCTTAACACCCATAGTTATCTGGGTATGGCTCTGGTCACACCTCCTGATCTGTAGTGACGCCCTCCCTGCACGCTGGGACCTTTCCTGCCCTGTAGTGC
>JBAZRU010000667.1:0-4160 GCA_041662805.1 Candidatus Hydrogenedentales bacterium
TGGCGAGGGCATCTTGAATTCGAGCTGCTTGTCACGAAGCGCTCCGGGGGGCTACCCACCTTCGCCAGCCTCTGCCTTCCAAAGTAGCGCATCTCTTCAGAAGACAAAATCAATATATGAGGGGGGGTGTCTCTTGCGGCGGGTCTGGAGTCACGTGTTTTGGCAGGGTCTGGAAACCTTGGCACAACAAGCGGGAGGCGCGGAATTGCGAACGGGACTGCATAGTCATGGTTTGGTCCTCGAGTGTTACTTCCTATATATATGCGGTAGTTTGTTGCACTCGCGGTGCACCCATTTATCCACTTCGCCGACCTTTTCGCGGAGGTTTGGCGTGCGCGGCGGATAGTATTCGAGCACGTGCGGGGTCCAGAAGATTTGCCGATTCTCAGGGAACACGGCCCGCTCCCACTTTGGGGACGCACACCCCCGCAGCGGGGGTGTGCGTCCCCAAAGTGGGAGGATATCCGGGCGGATATTGTCTTTTACCTCGAAGAGGTTCCGTCTTCTAGCCCAGGGTAGCCCGGCGGAGTCGACAGACGAAGCCGGGCTAGCCTGGGTTGAAGCCCACCCGCAAGGGCTAGCCTGCAGGGCTTGTGGCCTTGTTTCCCGAGACTCTTTGCGCCAGTCGTTCAAGGCCACAACCCGTACCGGGTTGACGAATCAAGGAGGCTGGTGACCCCAGGTAGGCCGGCTCCGTCGAGCGACTCCGCCGACCAACCTGGGGCTAAGGAGGCGCAACGCCTTCGGCGTTGTAAAGCCGGGACGGCTGGTGGTGGATAGGCAACGTGAGCAGCGGCGAAGAGGCAGGCTGGAAGCCTGCAGCACAAGAAGACTCGCGAGAAGACTCGCGAGAAGACTCGCGAGAAGTTCCGCGAGAAGTTCCGCGAGAAGTCCTGCGAGAAGTTCCGCGAGAAGTTCCGAGTGCTGCTCGGAGTTGTGGCTGGAAGCTGTCACTTCCTGAAACTGAGGAAGACTGAGCCGACGTGGCGGGCCCAACTGGACGGGTGGCGCGCCGTTGCGGTATGCTTTGAGTCTTCTGATCGCTCTTCGCGTTCAATCAACGTCCCAGAAACAGGTGAATCATGTCCAAGCCACAAGAAATCATTCTCTCCGGCATCCGGCCGACAGGGCGCTTGCATTATGGAAACTACTTCGGAGCCGTGCATCACTTCCTGAAGCTTCAGGAAGAAGGGCATCGCTGCTATTACTTCATTGCGGACTATCACGCGCTCACGACGATCACCGAGCACACCGACTATTATCGACAGACATTGGACATGCTGCGGACGTATGTGGCGTGCGGGCTCGATCCGGTGAAGTCGGTGATTTACCGACAGAGCGATTTGCCGTGTACGGCGGAGTTGAGCCTGTTGCTGGGGATGGTGACGAACATTGGCCATCTGGAACGCGGCACGACGTATAAGGACAAAGTAAGCAAGCTGACAAACGGCGAGCAGCCGGTCGAGGGGAATCCGCTGAGCTTTGGGCTGCTTGGATATCCGGTGCTGATGGCGGCGGACATCCTAATTGTGCGCGCGACGAAGGTGCCGGTCGGCGACGACCAGCGGCAGCACGTGGAGATGGCGATCGACATCGCGGAGAAGTTCAACCATCGGTTCGGGGAGACGTTGACGATTCCGAAGGCGACGGAGCGCAACGCGTTGCGGTTGCCGGGATTGGATGGCGGCGCGAAGATGGGCAAGAGCGAACACAACACGTTGGACCTGCTCGACGATCCGAAGACGGTGTTGAAGAAGTTGAAGGGTGTGCAGACGACGACCGATCCGGGGCCACTCACGAGCGAAAGCGATGAGCCGGAGATGGTTATCCCGCAGTTGTCCCCGAGTCTGGGCGCGCTGTACCGCATGTTGCACCTGCTTGCGCCGAAGGAAGTCTACCTGGATTTCGTGGGCAAGTACCGGCGCGGCGAGAAGTTCTATGGCACCTTGAAGACGACACTCGCCGAGCACGTGTCGGCGTTTAATGCGCCGATCATCGAACGCTACAACGAGCCCGGGAACAACGACGAGTTCGTGAAGGAGTTCCTGCGCGAAAACGCGAAGAAGGTGACTCCGGTTGCGCTTGAGACGGTCGAGGCGTGTAGGCAGGCGATGGGGATTGGGCACAGCCTTTACAGGGCGTAGCCGGGGACTTTGGATTCTTGCTCTACTTCGGAGCGGGGGAGGAAGAATAGGACGGATCGGCCGGATCAGACTGATCCGTCGGATGTTCTGGGGTGGGCTGCTCTGGGGTGAGTTGCTCGGGGGTGGTTGCCGGCGGCTCAGGCAGGGTGACAGGCTCCGGCGCGGGCATGCCCTTGTCGGCCCAGGGTCCGCCGAGGATCATTTCCAGGTCGGCTGCCGAGGCATTCAAGTCGCGCTTGGCGGCAACCATCTCCAATTCGAAATCCAACAGCGTTTGCACGCTGGACAAGACATCCAGAAACGTCGCATTCGGTTCCCCGCTGGCATACGAACTCTGGAGCGTTTCGTAAGTCCGTTTGGCTTGCGGAATGAGCGAGTCGTTGAGGACCTTCACGCGGCGTATGCCGTCTTCCATTCCGAACATGGCCATTCGCGCCGAGGCGTCGAGCGACACGGCCCGCCGGCGTTTGTCGTGTTCCGCGGCCTCCTTCATGTACTGCGCTTCGCGAATACTTGCGCGGACGCGCTTGCGCCAGATGGGCAGGTTCATGCCGACCGTGACCATGACCTCATCTTTTGCCGTCTCGTTATCCAGTTCGTTCTCCGCCTTGGCCAGCGTGTTGAGCCCCATTAGATTGTCGACAATGGGAGACGTGGTCTGATCGCGGAGGCTTCGCGCAAATCCCGCGATGCCTTGGACGCGTTCGAGTGGGGACGCGCTGGAGCCCGGCAACGCGGGCAGATCGAGCGGCTGAGGAATCAGCGAGATTCCGTTGGCCACGCCCGCCACATCGACGAGCGGACCGTAGGGATTGGGCTGCGTGATGTCCTTCATGTTGACGAATTCGAGGCCGACGGTGAAGTTGGGATAGCCCGCCTTCTTGGCAAGGGTGATGCCGTGCTCGCGGCTTTCGAGCAGGTGGTCGACTTCCGTTAGTTCCGGGCTCGATACGCGCAGGCGCGCCAGCACGACGGGCGCGGGCGGAGGTGGCGGAGGGAGTTCCATTTCCTGAGGCCACGGCAGTACTTCGCCGCCTTCGCGGCCAATGGCGGCATTCACCCGCGCGGAGAGCGCTGTGCGGTATTGGAGAAGACCGTCGTATCGATCTTGCAGTTTCGTTTGTTCCGTTTGTATTCGGAGCAAGTCCGCTTCGCTGGACAAGCCCAATCCGTATCGCGACTGTTCGATGCCCTCCATGTCCGTGAGCAGCACGGCCTGCGACTCGGTAGTCTTGACATTCTCGCCAAGATAGGCATAGTCGAAGTAGGCCTTCTTTACGCCCGCGAAAATGCGATTGCGCTCCGCGTAAAGCCGGGTGAGAGCGGCTTCCGCATCGGCGTCGGCTTGGGCGCCGCGGGTCTTCAAGGTGCCGAACCATGGAAATGCTTGCGTCAGCATGGCCCGGTAGCGGTAGGCGTCGGACTGCAGCCAGTAGCCAAATTCGAGCATGGGGTCTTCGAGGCTGGTGGCCTGCGGCACACGCTCCAGGGAGGCAAGCCATTCCGCGTGCATCTGGAGGAGGCCGGGATGCTTTTCGCCTGCTTCGAGCAGGTAACCGCGAAGTTCATCGTTGGGCGCATAGAATGCGGGAGGCATGACCTGTGGGTCGGCCGCCATGTTTGCGAGCAGCAGCAGAAGCAGTGCCATGCCAGGTCTTCCTTCCCAAGAGTTCTATTCGGGGATCGTGCAGCAACTCGACGTGCTTGTAGTATACAGCGGGGACGCGTCCGCGCGGGTAGTTGCCAAGCAGAAGAGATAGCCGAGTAGAAACGCGACGAGAGGTACGAGCGCGATTCCAAACCGCGCGCCGTAACGCCAGATGCTTTCCTGGCAAAGCGATAATCGTTTCATTTGGCGAACTCCTTGTCCCCCGTTCGTGAACGCTGTTGGAGATGGGGAGAGCAAGCCTTGTGCCACCGCCGAAGTCGCGGCAAGTGCCGGTGAATGCTAGGTGCAGCGGCGTGATGAAACAGGACGTCCGATCAGAGAGTGGCGGGCACGATGCCCCGAGTCTG
>JBAZRU010000668.1:0-4155 GCA_041662805.1 Candidatus Hydrogenedentales bacterium
GCCGGTAGCAGAGATTGCGCGCTTGCGGCGCAGGCTATTGGCTCCGACATAACCTGAAGGTTAGTCTCCGCCGCAACAAGCCTGCGGCGTGTTGTTTGCGCTTACGCAAGTTAAGCTCGTGTAGCGAGCGGCCGTAGCCACAAACGCCCATGCGCGCCGCAAACCCTATCCTGCTTTCGTGAGTAACCTGTGTTATGTTTTGCGCTGTCACGGCAATCAATGAGATTGCAAACCATGAAGCAGCTTATGCGGCAGCTCATTTCAGAATGAGCCTCCTAGGAAACTTATGAGTGTCGATGCGAATGAATCGGACCGTAACTGGACCGCATATAACTACTGCGTTGCGTTTGTCGATCTGCTTGGACAAAGGGATGCCCTGCGCGGACAAGGGTTGCTTAAGCTGCCGGAAAATGAGGAACAGCGAAAGGCATTCCATGACATTTTGCGCAACAGCATCGGAGCAATCATTAAGCTCCAAGAGCGCGCTGAGGAAATGCTAGCGCCTGTCCTTCGCAACAATCTCGACTCCCCTCTGCGAGCAACATTGCCACCAGAGCAACAGCGCATATGGGATGAGATGAACCTGGCCCGAATAACGACACAGCGGTGGTCTGACGGCCTTGTTTCGTTTTCCTGTTTGGGAGACAAAGACGTAAAGTGTCAGGTCAATGGAATATTCGGGATATTCGTATTGGCCGGAAGCCTGTGTTTACTTGGTCTCGCTAGCGGTCGCCCAATCCGAGGCGCAATTGAGATCGCATGGGGTGTCGAGCTACATCCTGGAGAGTTGTACGGTCCCGCGGTGGCCCGCCCCTATGAGCTTGAAAGCGAGACTGCTCAGTACCCTCGAATAGTTGTTGGCCCCGAAACGATTGGGTTCCTTGAAGCACATGCCGCAAACCCTGAACAGGATGTCTATTCGCAGGCAGACCGCGAGTTTGCTTCACTTTGCCTAAATATGCTGGAACAGGATGACGACGGCCATTGGCTACTGCATTACCTCGGTGAAGCATTTCAGTTCGCCGTGACCCACTCACAGCATGCCGATCTATACAACATGGCCAGAAAGTTTGTGTCTGAACAATTCTCGAAACATCAGGCCAGCAAGAATTCGAAACTTGCCTTTCGCTACTCACACCTTCTTCAATACTTCGATGCTCATCCGCCAACACAAAGGGATTAGAACTCGTAGGTGCAATAAGCACGGCGCATTGCACCGGATACCGGACATTGCGCCCTGCAAGTTCTTTCAGAGTAAACTTCGTCCATTCGCCCGATCCGCACAGGAGACGAAAATGAATTTCACGATCGAACACGAACAGGAATCCGACGGCCGCTGGCTGGCCGAAGTGATGGAATTGCCCGGCGTGATGGCCTACGGCGTATCTCCTGCCGATGCCGTTTCCAAGGTCGAAATCCTTGCGCTGCGCGTGATTGCAGAGCGTCTTGAAAACAACGAGAGCAAGCCGCTCTCGATCAACATCTCCATCCCCATTGCGGCATGAGCGTTTGGCCTTCGGTCAAGGCGAAGCGCCTGCTGGCCGCGCTGCTCCGGCTCGGCTGGCAGGTAAAACGCCAGAGCGGTTCGCATAAAACGCTTTCCCGCGACGGCTGGCCGGATTTCGTTTTCGCCTTCCACGATGGCGACGAAGTCGGACCGAAGATGCTGGCGCGCATCGCCAAGAATACGGGGCTCGCCCCGAACGATTTGTAATGCGCCGCCTCGCGCTGTTCATCCTGCCGCTGCTCTTCTCGCTCGCCCCCCTCGCCCAAGGAGCCCCCATGCCCACACCCACCCAAACCGCATACCTCTCTGGCGGCTGTTTCTGGGGGATGGAGGAATTGGTGCGCCAGATTCCCGGCGTGCTGGAGACCGAGGTCGGCTATACCGGCGGCGAGACACCGAACGCGACTTACGAGATCGTGAAGGCCGGGCGCAGCGGCCATGCCGAATCGCTGAAGATCGTGTTCGATCCCGCGAAGCTGAGCTACCGCCATCTGCTGTTCGAGTTCTTCCGGATGCACAACCCGACCACGAAGAACCGCCAGGGCAACGACATCGGCACGCAATACCGTTCGGCGATCTTCTATGTGAACGAGGAGCAGAAACGCACCGCCGAGGAAGTCATACGCACCGTGGAATCGTCGGGCGAATGGCAGGCGAAGATCGTCACCGAGGTCGTGCCGTTCAAGGAGTTTTTTCGCGCCGAGGAATATCACCAGGACTATCTGGTCAAGCATCCGCAGGGTTATACCTGCCACTATGTCCGGCGGATGAATCTGGGAGAGTAGTGCCCATATCCGGACCTGAATAACGCCGTTTCCACTCCATTCATGGTTCGATACACCTTGCTGCGCAAGGCACTCACCACGAACGGAGTGGATAGCATCCGGATGAATGGCCCGTTAGCCCGGAGGAAATGCAGATTTATTCCGTTCGTGGTGAGCTTGTCGAACCATGATCGGAATAAATCCCCAGCATAAAGCGCATGCCCTTCGACAAGCTCAGGCGGGTGCCCGACCAAAAGTTCTATGGGGCGAACGGGTGATTTCAGCATTTCCGCCCCCTCCCTCCCCCTGCAAGAGGGCGGGGATTAGAAGCTTAGGAAGCGCTGAACAAGTATGGTTTTGTCGTTCCCGCGAAAGCGGGAACCCAGTTAAATCAACAAGCTGGATTCCCGCGTTCGCGGGAATGACGACTTAATCAGTGTTCCCCTAATGGATTATTGGCAATTAACGGGAAAGATGCCTTTCCCGGATATGCTGCAACAACCCTTCCGCCGCATCCTCCACCATGTCCAGCACGCGCTCGAAGCCGTCCGCGCCGCCGTAATAGGGATCGGGCACTTCGCGTTCCTGATGGTGGCGGGCGTATTCGAGGAACAGGTGCGGGTTGCCGTGGCCCTGCTTCGCGAGGCTTTGCAGGATGGCCAGGTTGGCATGGTCCATCGCCAGCACGTAGTCGAACCGGTCGAAGTCCGCGGCCTCGACCTGCCGTCCGCGCAACGCGCTCATGTCGTAGCCGCGCTGCTGTGCCGCGCGCTGGGTGCGCAGGTCGGGCGGCGCGCCGATGTGGTAGTCGTGCGTGCCGGCCGAGTCGATCCGGATACGTCCAGACAGGCCCGCGTTCTCGACGTAATGACGGAACACCGCCTCGGCGGTGGGCGATCTGCAGATGTTGCCCATGCAGACAAAAATCACCGAAACCATCTTGTCTTTACCCATATTCGTATCGCTCGTGCCCAGTCAGAAAGGAAGGAAAAGCGCCGACGCCATCGTCTGCACCGCCTGAACCAGCTTGCGATTGGACTTCTCCGCCAGAGTCGCGGCCATCAGGTCCAGGCGTCCCACGATCTTGCCGAACTCGCGCTCGAAGCTCAGGTTGCGGTCCGTCTCGCTGATCTCGTTGGTCAGCAACAGCAGTTGCCCCTGCTCGTCCCTTGCGTTGGAAAGCTTCCACACGGCGATCTCGACGTTGCGGGCCACATTGTAGAGGGACTGGGGATCGACGGAATCGGTCAGGTAGAACTCCGACTTCCCCCCGTGCGCCTTGATCAGCATGGTCTGCAGGCCGACGATCAGGGATAGCACGCGATCCCCGGAGTAGTCCGGGCGCAAGGCCAGATGGATCGCCGCTATCTCCTGCTCGCCATTCAGTTCGGTCATGCGCCAGTCCGTGCGCCCGTCGAATATCGCGTTCACCCGCGCCTCGGCGCTGGCCGCATCGCTCCTTTTCCATTCACGCGGGTTGCGCTTGTAGAGCTTCAGCATCAGGCGGCGCAAGCTGGCGGTGTTCTCGCTCATCTCGATATCGGCCAGCCTGTCCATGTCGGTCTTGGCCAAATGGTCGAGCACTCCGGCACCCGCATTCTGCGGAGCGGCCTTGCCATCGTTGGGCGTGGCCGTCGTCGTACACGCGACCAGGCCAGACAACAGGAGCGCCAATCCGAGACGGACTATCCGCATGCCGCACCGCCTTTCATCGCAAGCATCCATCCCTGTCACAGCGGCCCCCATCACAGCGGCGAGAGAAACACCGCTTCGCGCAGCTTCTTCAACTGGTCGCGCAGGTCGGCGGCGCGTTCGAACTCCAGGTTCTTCGCGGCCTGCAGCATCTCCTTCTCCAGCCGCGCGATCTCCTTCGAGACTTCCTTC
>JBAZRU010000669.1:0-1745 GCA_041662805.1 Candidatus Hydrogenedentales bacterium
AGATGTGTGCGCGTCTCCTTTGCGTGCCTGTCGCGTTCGCAGTGGGGTACCTGGGCATCGCCTTGGTTCGGTCGTTGGGCAAGCAACAAGCCAAGGCGGGCGTGGATCGCACCAATGTCGAGTACTACGTCGGCGTGGGCATCACCGTCGGCACGACCTTGCTCGCCCTCGGGCTGCTCTTGGGCGTCACCAGCGGCGGAGGGGCCATTGTCGTGGCTATTCTACTGGTGCTGTTCCTCTTCTTGCTCTGGCCCGTTCGAAACAACCTTCGTGATGTCTGGGCCGGATTCATGCTACGCCTTCAAGACGCCAAGTACCTTCCCGCCAGTCAAGGTTTCGCGGAAATAAAGGGCATCGGACTCCTCATCACCCAGCTTGACAGGGACGGACAAGAGTACTCGCGCAAGAACTCGGATGTGCTGGACATGGTTCTAAAGTCCGCGGAACCGGAGACGCCTGAGGCTTCCTCCGCATCGCCGTGTGACGTGAAGCCGATGCAGGAAGTTTAGCCGCCGCTCACGTTTCACGTGAAGAATGCCGAGGCCTGGCTGTCCACCTTCACGCGCGCGGGTACTCCGATTCAACTCTCCGTGGCAAACATACTGCAAACGAAGTCGTGTTGGAGCCCCGCGGGCCGGGGCCCGCGGGGGACAAGTTCACATTTGACCAAGCAGCCGGGGCGGCTGCCGCATACACACATTGGCTAGCACGTGTTATTCGGCGACGAACCGGATTCCCCATCCTTCGATGAAGCCCACATCGCCGGAGTTGGTATCGCGCACGTGCAATTTCCACGTGCCTTCGGCGTCTTCGCCGTCGAAGTCGCTCAAGCTTTGGCCAATAAGGTTGGAATCGATTTGCCACCTGCCGGAGTACGGCGCCGAACCGTCGTCGATTGGGTCATCGGCTTCGTCATCGAAGATGGTGTCCTCGAAGTTTTCACCGGACTCGGTCAATGTCAGCGCCACGGTGGTTCCTTCGGGAGATTCCACCCAAACGTCGAGGTCTTCCACTGCCGTGTGCTCGATGTCGATGTTCACATTCACATCCGAAACGGTGAACGAACTCGGAACGTCTATGTTCGAGACCGCTTCGTTGAGGATGCTGTTGTCCTCAATGGAAACATCTTGCAGATTGACGAAATACAGGGAAGCAGCCGGACAGCCCGCCAGAAACAACACCGTACTACCGAGTACCCCCGTTAGTAAAAGTGTACGCGCCTTCATAATCACCTTCCTTATGGTAGTTGTCCAGGACCCTTGCAACGGGGTTTTACCACACGATTTCCGGCAAGGCAAGGGGAAGGCGCGCAAGGCGTTCTATCACAGGCAGTTGGAGGTTTTGAAGCAAGACATCGCGCGAAAGGGACTGTGCATTATCAAGCGATTTCTATGCCAGATTATTGGCGCTAATCTTGCGACGTAGCCAAGAAAACATGATTCGTGCCTTTTTCACCCGGACACACTTTGCACACCACGCGTCTGAATGGCCGCTGAGAATCTTGGAAACACCAATAGCAATAGACTCCGTCGTATTTCTCCGGAGTCCACCACGGGATGACGTAGTAATCTCCGTCTTCAGCCTTGGCCTTGCCCGACAACTTCATGAAGATCTGTCCCGGCACGCTGGAGGCGTCGCGATCTCCCGCGAGGGCCTTCTGGCTCGTTTCCGGGGAATCCAACTCCCGGACAAACGCATCCCACGTCGAAGCAGGGATATCAAAGCGGCAGTAGCCCGAGACCATC
>JBAZRU010000669.1:1755-4148 GCA_041662805.1 Candidatus Hydrogenedentales bacterium
TGATATGCGTTTATGTCTTTCAAGACGCTCTGGCGTTCTTCCATGGACCACCGTTCCGGAAACGCGTAATGGATAACACTGCGAGTTTGATGGGCCTCGGCGGTTCGTGCCGCCTTCTGCACGTGCGCATCGTTGCCTGCATGACACCCGAAGAGCGCCAGCAATGCCAGAATCACAACCCCTGCAGACGCCATTTGTCGCATGTGGATTCCCTCCTAGGTTTGGCACTGAGGCTAGTTCTTCTCTTGAGAATGGACCATTCGGAACGCGCTTCTCAAGGGGTGCTATCCGAATCTCCGTTCATAGAGCGGGATAACATGGTTTCAACAAAGCGCGGCAATTGTCGAATATAATTCGGGTTGTGTTGAATTGAGTCGAATTTTACTTTACTTTTCCTCTCTCTTGTGCTATATCTTAGCTATGGACACCAAGAAACCAGTCTCCGCCTCCTGCCCCTACTGTGGCGGAGGAATGCGCACGACGGCAATGAGTTGCGCGGCGTGCAACGTCGAGGTCCGGGGACGGTTCCGGGAGAGCCTGTTCCAGCAGTTGTCGGATCCGGAGCAGCAGTTTCTGGAGAGTTTCCTGTTGGCCGATTTCAGCATCAAAGAGTTGGCGAACCGGTCCGGCATGGGGTACCAGGCGATTCGGACCCGGCTCGACCGGCTCATTGAGACATACCAAGGATTGCGGAACGCCGAGGATCAGAAGAAGCGCATCCTGGAGCGGGTAGCGCTCGGGGAAATCAGCGCGACCGAAGGCGCGAATTTAATCAGGGGACTCGACAATGGACGCAGCTAGCGCAAGTGTGACTTCGTTGGATCAACTGGAGGCGATGCTGGCCGAGGGCCGGATTTCCGACGACGACTACGCGGTCTTGCGGCAGGCCTTTGACGATAACCAGCGTGGCCGCGCCGACCGCCGCGCGTTAGTCCTGCCCAAGCGCCTGAGCAAGTCGTGGGAAAGGAGGCGCATAGGGGGCGTTTGCGCGGGGATAGCGGATGCGCTGGGGGTTGAGCCGATTGCGATTCGGGTATTGTTCATGGTCCCCGCGTTTTTGCCGTTGTTCTTTTCTCCACTCTGCATCTTGGTTTACGTGATCCTGTACTTCGTCTTTCCGTGGAAGGAAGAAGAGAAGCATCTGGTCAAGAACTTCCCTTTCGCGTTCCCCGCAATATTTGCCCTACTCCTGATACTGAGCATACCTGTGAACTTCAATGCTCCGGCTGCTTATGAGTTAGCGGCTAGAGTTGGACGTCTGGAATCCGGATCTGGCGCAAACCTTCTACATCTACTGCGTGCGTGCCACGGGTTACAGAACTTCCTTATTAGGACTTTCCTTTTTCACGGTTACCTCACTGCCTTAATGATACTGGCTTACGTGATGCTTCCCGTGGAGGGATCCTCTCGAAAGTGGTTCGCTCGAATCTCTTGTTTTTCGATGGTTGCCCTCTGCACCGCGGTCTTCCTGCTCTTTGTGGCGGTCAACATGGAGATTGCCTGGGAAATGGGGATATGACCTGCGCAACCCGAATAGACGCAGAACAGCTAAGGGGACTCGACAATGGACGCAGCTAGCGCAAGTGTGACTTCGTTGGATCAACTGGAGGCGATGCTGGCCGAGGGCCGGATTTCCGACGACGATTATTCGGTGCTGCGGCAGGCGTTCGACAGCGGGCCACGCAGGTCGATGGCGCCCATGGAGCCTATGGCGAAACCGTCCAAGCGATGGGGCAAGTCATGGAAGAACCAGCAGCTCGGCGGCGTGTGCGGGGGAATCGCCGAGGCAATGGAACTCAACCCCTGGACGCTCCGCCTCGTGTTCATCGCCGCGTTCCTGTTTTCAGGAGGCAGCGCGTTTCTGGTTTATGTGTTGCTGTACATTGTACTACCTTGGAAGGAAGATGAAGAGCACCTGGTGTGGCGGATTCCGGTGGCCTTTGTGCTTACCACGTTTGGGCTATGGTCCGTGCTCTTTATCCTGAATCTGAGGACGGCCCCATTGCTCGTGGGGACGTTTGAAAAACGCGATCTAGCGCTTCCGGTAGTCTGGCAATGGCTGCTTCAAGCACAACAGTTCCTCACAACCGGAACGGGCATCTTTGTCCAGCTTGGAGCGATAAGTGTCGCCTGCATTCTATACGGCATAGCGCCTCGCGAGGGCACCGCACGCAGAGCGATCTTCTGGTCTGTCTGCGGTGGGCTGCTAGTCCTCCTTGCCGCAGCCTTCATGGTGCAACTCAGCATACTTTATCCGTATGCCCGCTAGAGGTGAGTAGCCAAGACATCGTGGCACCTGTTAGGATGTAGTTGGATTGGATAGGGCTCCGAATGAAACTGCCAGTTGTTCATGCGTTGCGAGTTGACGAGGCAAAGGTCGTCGAGTAGATGAA
>JBAZRU010000670.1:0-4148 GCA_041662805.1 Candidatus Hydrogenedentales bacterium
AAGTGAGCCGGGAGCGTGAACAGACTCTCGACCATCGAAATGGTCAGGGCTGCAATGACGACTACGGGCAAAATGGCGATGAACTTGCCCATGATTCCCCCGACAAACATCAGAGGGATAAACGCGACGATGGTTGTCGTAACGGCCCCGATCACGGGCATTCCAACTTCCATCACGCCGTTGACGGCGGCAGTCAGCGGGGGATCGCCGTTCTTGCGATGCACATAGATGGCTTCGCCAACTACGATCGCGTCATCGACGATGATGCCCAGCACCATGATCATTCCGAAGAGGGAGATCATGTTCAGAGTGCCGCCCATGGCCCACATGATGCCCATGGCGCCCGCCAACGAGATCGGGATGCCCATGCTGACCCAGATCGCGAGGCGTAAATCCAAGAAGAGCCACAGCATGAGGAAGACTAGAATGAGCCCTTGCATTCCGTTTGCCGAGAGCAAGTCGATGCGCTCGCGAATCAGATAGGAGCGGTCGGTCCAAATGGATAGATTGACGCCGCTCGGCAAGGTCTGCTGTCGCTTTTCGATAAAGGCGTGCACGGCCTCGGAGATAGCTATGGCATCTTCTTCCGGGGTCTTGAATACGCCCAGCATCACGGACGGCTGGCCATTGAACGTCGCTTCGATGGGGTCTTCGGTGAAACCATCGCGAATGTCGGCGACGCGATCGAGCGTGATGACATCGCCATTGGGTTTCGCAAGCAGCACGATCTTCGCGAAGTCCGCCCCTGTGTATTTGCGCCCAACCGTGCGCAGCCGGATTTCCTCGTCCTTCGTCCGGATGACTCCCGCGGACATGTTGAGGCTTCCGCGCCGCACCGCCTGGGCTACTTGCGCAAAGGTGAATCCGTATTCGCGCAACCGGTCTTCGGACACCTCAATGCCGATTTCGTAGTCGCGGGTGCCGAACACACTGACTTGCGACAAGGAAGGAAACTGCTGCAATTCGTCTTTGATGCGCTCCGCCCACTCCTTCATGGTGCGCTCGTCTTGGCCGCCCCAGAGCGCTAGGTACAGCACCTCGTTGCGCAAGGTAAGCTGCGATAGAATGGGTTTCTCCGCATCGATCGGAAACGATGAGATCGAATCGACCGCGTTCCGTACCCGGTCGTACACTTCGCTTACATCGTAGTCTTCCCGCACCTCGATGATTGCGCGCCCGGCGTTTTCCGAGGAGACGGTCGTGTAGCGTTTGATCCCTTCCAGATTGTCGACGGCTTCCTCAATCTTGCGATTGATTCCTTCTTCGATTTCTTCGGGATCCGCGCCCGGATAGATCATCTCGACAAATATCGTCTCGACGGTAAACTCCGGAAAGAACTCGCGAATCATGTTCGTCGCCGCTAGATAACCAACGATGATGATGATGACGAGCACGACGTTCGCGAAGACGTCGTTGGAGATCAACCGCCGAATCAATGCGCTCATGCGGCGTTCCCTTGCGGTTCGTCTTCGACGGTGATGTCCAGCAGCGAGTTCTCAAGCGGATTGGAAAGCCGCGTGGTTACGATCAAGTCCCCTGCATCGATTCCCGCGATGACAATGACGGAGTCACCTTGCGTGTGCGCGACGGTCACAGGCACGCTCTTGAGCCGCCCGTCTACGGCCTTGTACACCTTGTTGTCGAAGGTGACCGCGCCGACGGGTATCTCATAGGCATTCGGGATGACTTGCCCTGGAATCTCCACCGAGCAGTACATGCCTTCGACAAGCGGCAGTGCCGCGGCATCGTTGGAGCGTGCGTCGGATCCCATTACTTGAACGGCAACCGTCATGGTTCTCGTTTCCGGAGCGAACTCCGCGACGCGCACCATCTTCCCAAGCCAGCAATGCGCTTCCCGGTCTTCCGTCCAGCGGACGGTGCACGTCACCGGTTCGGGTGCGCCGAACCACGCGGTATCGCCTGCCGGGGCATCGTTCGAGAACTTCAACCATTGCCGGGCTTGGCGGCTGTCCAAGGACACCAGGATTTCCAATACCGAATCGTCGGCGAGCGTCAGCACCTGCGCGCCGAGCGCCACATATTGGTTCCGTTCGAGGTTGACGGATTTTACCCGCGCGTTGAACGGCGCGGTTACCGTCGTTCGCTCGAGATTGGCGCGCGCGTTCTCCATCATGGCGCGTGTCGAATCCAGCGCGCCGCGCGCTTCATCGATGCGCATCGGGTACATGGCAACCGTCTGACTGAGAAGGTCATGACCATCCGCGGCCTGATTGGAGATCTGTTCCGCCGCGTCCACCCCCGCTTTGGTCCCAACCTGGTCCTTTTCAAGCAGTTCCTTCTTGCGTTGGAAATCGGTTTGTGCCAGGTCTCGCGTGCGCGCAAGCGTCTTGAGACGCTCGCGGTCCGTCGCATACTGGGTCTCCAGCCGCTTCAGTATGGCTTCCGTCTGCGACAGGGACGCCTTGGCTTCGTCGTATCGGGCTTGGTAGTCGCGCGGGTCTATCCGAAACAGGATCTCTCCCATCGGAACAACGCCGCCGACTTCCAAATTGGGATGGATCTCAATCACTTGACCGCTCACCTCGGGCGAGATGGCAACCGCGTTGAGCGCTTTTGCCTCGCCGAAGCCTTTGATAGCCACCGGTATCTCGCGAGGCGAGACTCGCACCGCCGCAACGCTCAGCGCCAGTTCCTTTTCTTCGACCTTCGCGGGCTCCTTCTTCAGACTTGCGAGGGCCAGCATTCCCAGCGTGCCGCCCATGAGCACCACGACCGATGCGATAATCGTCAGGATCAACTTCCGCATGTACCCTCACTCTGCCTTTACGGTTGCCGTTGCCACATGGCCTGGCTCCGGGTCTAGTGCTTTTCTCACCTGTGCGTAAACGTCGCACCATTGCTGGGCATAGTCTGGACCGATGCGATCCAGAAGATCGACCAAGGAGTCGAGCAGGTGGTGCTCCATCACTTCGATGGTGTGGTCCCCGATTTCGGTTACACGCACAACCACCTCGCGTCTATCCACTTGACTATGCTCACGCTCCACGGCGCCCATTTCCACCAGTCGATCCACCATAGCCGATGTCGATGACGCGGAGACTCCCATGGTCTCCGCCAACTCCTTCATGGTCATCTGCCCTTGGCTTCGCAAGGCCATCAAGGTGTGCATTTGGGGTGGAGTTAGTTCCAGTATGTCGTGGCATTTCTCCGCGTTGGCACAATGCGGTGAGCGCCTCGCCGCAAGCCGTGCGTGCATCATCCGAATCGTCCCAAATATGAAACGAGCCTGGTCCATCGTACCGCTACTCGACAACACTCCGTCTCCTCAAGATTAATTCGATTATCGAAATATTAGACTCCCTAATTTTACATGCACGCCGCCAATTGTCAAGGCCCATCTTCTCCTCGGGTGTGCCCCCCATAAGGGGGAGCGCGAAATCTTCCCTGAGAACCTGAATCCCCCCCTACATCCACGACGAACTTCCGTGAAAAGAACGGCGAAGCGGATGGATAGAAGCACCGGCGAGTGCAACGAACTTACCCCTATATATAGGAAGCAACACTCGACGGCCAAACCATGACTATGCAGTACCGTTCACAATCCCGCGCCTCCCTGAACTCCGGACTCAAGACTCCGGACTCCAGAACTCAGCCCCGCGCGGGACACCCCCCCTTGAACCGTCAAAATTTGCATCGCTGCACCCCCTAGGGAGAAGTACTGGACGCGCGGCCCCCTGTCCGTAACATCTTGGCCCCCAATCCAAAGTCCAAAGGTTACCCCTTGAATCGTCAAAAGAAAACACGGGTGCACCCCCTGCAGAGAATCATTGGACGGGCCCGGCACGCCTTGTCTTTCTTACCCCACGCCTTCTGATGCACACCCCCTCTGCTCCGTGTAGACCGGTGGTTGCGCTATGTTGGCGTCGGAGATATAAGCTATTATCTGGCAGCATGATACGAGTCGATAGCATCACGAGACTTCCCGCGAACTTCGCCGAGTTTGCGGATGAAATTGCCAGCGGGCTGGCCGCGCTCTATGGTCCCGCCGCCGCCTTTTCGTACCTGGAAACCGGTCCGGCGGCCGTCAATGCTGCTCTCGCACATCCTTCGGTGACGGGCTGCGCCGTACTCGACGACGAGGGCGCTCAGGCCATGCTGATGGGCGTGCTGCGCGATGGCTTGGCCCA
>JBAZRU010000671.1:0-326 GCA_041662805.1 Candidatus Hydrogenedentales bacterium
CGTCTTGATTCCGGTCTGCCGGCGCTTCGATGTTCCGTTCACTGCGAACAAAGGCTATTCGTCGTCGTCGGCGCTGTACGAGGCAAGCAAGCGGTTCTTGAGTCGAGCCGAACAGGGTAAAGAGCTTGTCTTGATTTACCTTGGCGACCACGACCCGAGCGGCATTGATATGTCTCGCGACGTGGGCGACAGGCTGAATCACTTCGTCAACACGTCCATGGACTTCTCAACAAACGAGGGCGATCTAATCACCGTTCGCCGTGTTGCCCTGAACATGGATCAGATCGAGGAATTGAAGCCACCCGAGAACCCGGCGAAGATTACGG
>JBAZRU010000671.1:336-1370 GCA_041662805.1 Candidatus Hydrogenedentales bacterium
TGGGAGCTGGACGCCATCGAGCCGAAGCGCCTTGCGTCACTCGTGGAGGATGAGATATTCAGGATAATGGACGTTGACAGATTCAACCGTAACATTCGAAAGCAAGACAAGGGTCGCAAGGATTTGCTCAAGTTCGTCAAGACCTACCTGAATCCGAAGGGGGCAAAATGACCGTTCATCTGCTATTCTTGGCGGTGCTGATTGTGGCCGTCCCGGTTGCGTACTGGGGCGGGCGACTGGCGGCGATTGCTGAAATGCGAGAGAAGGAAAGCGAGGAAGACAATGATTAGGTGCGTGATCTATTCCAGGTTCAGCCCGAGGCCCGACGCGGACACAAGCGAGTCCTGCGAGACACAGGAAGAACTGTGCCGCAAGGTGGCGGTGGCCAAGGGGTATGACGTGGTCGGGGCGTACTCTGACAAGGCGCTGTCCGGAGGCGACGAGTCGAGGCCCGGTCTCTTCCAGGCCATCGGCGCATTGCACCGGGGCGACGTGTTACTGGTCTACAAGCGTGACCGGCTGGCCAGAGATACTTATCTGGCCGAAAGCATCCGGCGCAGTGTCAAGCTTAAGGGCGCCACGATTGAGGCACTCCGGGGCGAGGTCGAGGGCGACGAGAACGACCCCATGATACAGGCTATTCGGAAGATCCTCGACGTGATTGACGAACTGGCCCGCAAGGTCACGGCACAAAGGACATCCGACGCCATGCGCCGGCATCAGTCGCAGGGACTCAGAATGTCGCGGTGGGCGCCCTACGGCTGGAAGCTTGTCCCGGAACACCCGGACAAGATGATTGAGAACGAGGCCGAACAGGAGGCGATTGTCGATATTGTGGCGATGGCCAAGACGGGCATGAGCCTGTGCGGCATCGCCAAGCAACTGAATGCGGACGGGTTCCACAAGCCGCGAGCAAAGGGCGGTTGGAACGTCCGGACACTGGGCAAGATCGTCAGGCGGGGGGCGAAGGCGGGGGTGGAATAGACTGATTCTCTTGGGCTTTCAGCGATTCAAGAAGTTGTTTGAGTCCTTCT
>JBAZRU010000671.1:1380-4144 GCA_041662805.1 Candidatus Hydrogenedentales bacterium
TCGTTGCTGTTCGGCGCGTTCTTTCTTTTCTTTGGCAAGACGAATGTACTTGGGATGAACAGCCATTGTTTCCCTGATTACAACAACAACGATTCCGAGAAATAGCAGTCCAGTCCAGATCAGTGCCAGAATCGGAATGTTGGTCACTCCATTCATCCATTCTGTCACCATCCATATTGGACCGACAACAGCATATCGAATGATAAACACGAAGATGAACAGGGCTGCAAAACCAAGCAGGCTGTCACGAAAAGCGCGCCATGTGATGAATACAAACCAAAGGCATCGCCGAATCATGAAACGCGAAAGTTTCCATGGGATACACACAAGTTCTTTGAGAGTCCGCCCGAATACCCTTGCGACAATATTCACGCTCGAATCCCTATCACTGTCATGAAGAAAGTTCAATATCCTTATTGACCGCTGTTGATCGTTTGGGGTAATGTCTTCTCAGTTCCTGACAGAACTGCATGGGGCACTTACCCCGCGAGCCCGAATGTAGAAGGCCCGTGTTGTGTTTGCCCGAAAGGGCATCCTTGCCCCGTGCAAGGTTCTGTCAGGAGCACACACGGGCCTTTTCTTTGTACCGGTCCTGACAGCCGGGGAGAAGGCCTCAGTAACACGGGAGGTGCCACATGGCACACGTAGCAAGCTTGAAACCCCCATCATCAACCACTGCCCGGCAGATCCTGCCTGTACTGTGTCTAATTTCTCGACCGGTATTCACGGCGGCGCTGGCAGAACACGGGTTCCCCGTGGCGCGAATCAACCGCATGAGCACGATGAACATGGCCCGCCGTCTGGTCACAGTGGAAAGGGGCTCGAAATGACCGCGATACAGCACTACCAGTTCAACGTTGTTCAAATTCGCGTGGTTGCGAAGAACGGCGAACCGTGGTTCGTGGCGTCAGACGTGTGCGCAGCCCTGGAGCTGGGAAACACGGCGGATACGATCAAGAGGCTGGACGATGACGAGAATACCCTAGATTCAATCGAGGGTATTCAGTCCGGTCCGGGTAATCCCATGGTTAGGCTGGTCAACGAGTCCGGGCTGTACAACCTGATACTCGGGAGTCGGAAGCCGGAGGCCAAGGCGTTCAAGCGGTGGGTCACGCATGAGGTCTTGCCGGCCATCCGCCGGAATGGGGCCTATGCGCTCATGGAGCAGGAGAAGGAAGGCCTTCCCCAGTTGGCGACGTGGAACGGGTTGCCCACGCTCCTTGACGCGGCCGATCCGGTTGCCCTGAAACTGGGGTTGGACAGTGCAGACGCCCGGCACATGAAACTGAGGCTGATCGAGTACGTGTCTGGGGTGATCTTCGCTGACACCCTTCCGTCCAGCGTCCAGAGTGCCCTTGTGGACACGCCGTACCGGTCAGCAAGGCGACGGATTCACCAGTTGGTGAGCGAGGCGGGGGCAAAGGGCATGCCCAAGGCGCAGTTGACCCGGTTCACTCAGATGGTGGACCGGAAGAACCGGGATCGACTCATTCAGGAGTTGGTTGAAGCCGGTTTGATAGCGGCCGTTGAACAACAGGGCCGGGCCCCCACTCTGTACCCAGCACACTTGGCGCCCGTTCCGGCATAGCTGGGCCTTTCTCCGCGCACAAATCCACACAGGCGGGTAGAAGCAAAAGAGCCCCGGGGATCCAAATTCCCGGGGCTCTTCGTGTTTTTCGGCTTGCGACGTTGCCCTATACGGGGCGACCGGTGAGCGCCTTGGGTGATTGTATACCCCGTGCGTTCTCATAGCGTTTCCATAACTTTGCGGTGCAGTCGTGCATTGAAATGCAGTCGATGCGGGTTATGTCCGCCGCCTTGATGATCCTGTTAAGCCTTTCTTCTTCCTGCTGTCGGCTCATCAGCATGGTGTAGTTCTGTTCCAACTTTTCGAGTAGTTCGTATTCGCGCTGCTTCAGCCGCTCGACTTCCTGTTTCAACTCCATGTTCTCACAGCCCAGTGTCTTCACGGACTCCAGGAGTTCGCCCTTGATGGACTGGATCTTGTCCACTTCCTGTCGGGCGTTGAGCAGTTCAACACCAAACTGGCTGACCTTGTTTTCGGCGTCGATCTTCTCGTTAGTCACCCGGCAGATTTCGTGCACAAGCTTGTGGTTGTGAACTATGGCGTCACGTCTCCAGTCGTACAAGTCCCCAAGCTCCCGCCCCAGCCGCTCGCACTCCCGGGCAAACCCCTCAGCGGTCTCCCGCGCCGATTCGGTCTGTCCGTGCCAGAGGCGTACCCGGTCATTGGCCGTGGCCAGCTTGGCCTTGGTCTCGGAGAGTTCCCGTTCAAGCTGGCGGGCGAAGTTGCGTAGATTGTTCCATGCATCGTCGTCATCTGGCATTGCCGAGTATTCTCTGTCGGCATCATCCGTTCTCGGTGTGTCGCTCATGGCTTACCTCCTTGTTCCTCTTTCGCTTCGTGGTTGGTTTTGACTTCCCCTGGATGTCGGCCGGGGCGCCAGCGGAGTTCACCGCCCATGACGACGCCTTTCAGGTCGGACATGAAGTGATGACGGTACTGGCCGCAGTCGCAGTGTTGCTCAGTCGCTATACCGTATGGGTTATAGCGGGAAACGTTCCACTTGTGATGGTGCTGGCGATTGGACCGCAGCCGGCTGTAGATCCAGTAAAGTATCCAGCCATTGAGGATGCCCAAGATGAGCGTGATAAAGGCGATTAGGTCCGTGCTCATAGCGTCTCCTTGGGCACCGGAAGAACGTTGAGGAGCTTACCCATAATTCCGTATGGGTCTTGGGTG
>JBAZRU010000672.1:0-4137 GCA_041662805.1 Candidatus Hydrogenedentales bacterium
AATTCTGGTAGCTCATTCATATATCTCTTTGCTACGCGGATGATTCGGTTCTTGCCCACACCGGGGTGGCCCACGATGAAGACGTAGAGGTTGGGGTACAGCGGACTGCTAGTCATCAAATACGTCTTCATCTCCATCGCCGAAGCAATGGTAAAGATACCCGCCCACTTCCGAAACAGCGCCGGGCTCTCTAAATTGTCAGTGTGAGAACAAAAAGCATCAATCCAACTATTTAGCTTCCTCTTCGGTAGCACGTTCGTCTTCGTGGACAAATTCCCCGAAGTATTCTTGGGCGGCGGCTTGCCGTGCATTGGTTGCTTCCTCAATGGTCTTGAATGTCCCTAGATAGATACGCGATCCATCTACAAATATTCTGGCCACAAATTTGTTTCCAGAGCGAGTAACGCCTTTAACGCCTAACATGTTGTCAATACGGATGCTCTGATTTCTGTTATTTTGTTTTGTAGTTGCGGGACGTAGGTTGAGGATTGCGTTGTTGCTGCCGTGTGTATCTTTGTGATCTATTCGTTTCCACTCACCATGTATATAAAACCAAGCTAAGACATGTCCGTAATAGTGGTACCCAGAAAGCGTGATAATAACATAGCCTTTACTATTATCTATGCATCCTGCTCGGCGTCCTTTTAAATGACCAATCTTCCATATGAAATGGCCTGTAATAGGGTCATAATCGAACGCTTCTTTTAGGCGTTCTTGAGATAATCCGATCAAGGATGCCCGGTGATGGAGTGCGTTTTCTACCGCCGTCACCGGGCACGTAATCGCGGAGTCCGTCGGGATTGATTTTTGGGTCATAGTCGCCTCTGTTGTAGCCAACCTTTGAATCGTAGGGTATTGCTAATTCGCGCCCATTTTTTAACGGAACTCGCACGATTAGGTCTTCCATAATTCGGGGGATGATTTCATCTTCCATTTCTTCAGGATACATAAAAGTAATAGCATCATGGTCCTGCAACATTATGATGACGTAGTTTTTGTGCCAAATGTTGAGTAGGGCGCGGTTGACGATGTCTGCGAGGGAGCCTTGGGGGTCGTATGCGATGGCTGCACGGACGACATCGGGCTCCGTGCGACGGCCCCAGAACCAGCGCTTGCGGCCGGTGAGGTTAGTGATGAAGCCACGGGTGGCGACTTGTTGGGCAACGTATTCTTGCCATTCAAGGTGGGCGGGGAATGCGGAGAAATATTTGGGTTGGAAAGCAATAACGATTTCGATGGGCAGGCCAGTCAGGGTGGCGATAGTTGCTGGGGCACCACCGTAGTTGCTGGCGTGCCCCGCCTTCTTGGTCAGATCGCGGTGGGTGAAGTGGCGGTAAAATGGCTTGGCCTTGTTGTCGGCGACCTTTTTGTCTAGCTTGATGTCCCCAGTCCATGGCATGTCCGGCCAGCAGAGCTTGGCTACCGCGGTGTGAGGGTCGCCGGTTGCGCAGGCGTCGAGGTATCGGGGGTCGTCGAAGAGGTTCCACTCGATGGCACCGACGATGAAACTCTCACCCGATTTAGCGTCGCACTTGGCAAACTTATATCCGGGATCAGATATGAATATCGATCGCAGAGATTCCTCAATATTTTGAAGATTTCCTCCGGTTCCGAACGCGGAGTACGAACTACTAAAACGACCCGTGTCAGTTCCAGCAATATTGTAGCTCGTTCTGATTCGTCCATCAGGATCAATCGCTGTTCTTAGAACGCTGATCTTCTTGCCGAGTTCGGCGATCGCGTTCAGGTGAGAGATGATGGGGCGGGCAATGGTGTAGGCGTAAAGTTTGTCCCGTGCTGCGCGGTCGGCGGTGACGCGACCTTTGAAGCGGATTTCGGGGATGCCGAGTTTGCCGTAGAATAGGGCTTGGAGATCGGCGGGGGAGCGGGGGTTGAACCCAGCCATACCCACGCCGTCGAGGACAATGCGGGAGAGGTTGCGTTCGAGATGATCGATTTTGTCGTAGAAGTCATCGATGACCTCGTTCTTGCGCTGTTGATCTACAAGGATTCCGCGCAGACCCATCTCGAGGACTGGGCCTTGCAGGGCGCGGGAGAAGTCGTATGTTGCTGCGGTCTCGGGGCCGAGTTGTGGGAGTTGCGCGTCGAGCACTTGCCGCGTGGCGAGAACGTCCACGCCATTGTAGATTTGCTCTTGGTCCCAGATGGGAACATCGTCTGGGGAGACGGCGTTGGTGTGGATTATGCGGGCCACTATGCATCCCTCTTAATCGTTTCATGCCGGTTTTTATGATCCACCTTCCACGCGCCGAAGTCGGTGTAGATGGAGCCTAGATAGCCTAGGCCCTTTAACGATTCGGGTTGGAGCGCATGCGAGAGGAGCATGGTATCGTGGGCGCATCCTCGGACGCCAATGCCAACACTTCGCCAGAGGAATGCAATGTCATACATTCCGTTTTGGAAGAGTTTGGGGATGCTTCCATCGATAAGCACTGATCGGATAAGCTCCCAAGCACGTGCTTCGCTCGCTCGATCCGGCCAATAACTTCCGCCCTTTGCTCGGGCGTCATCGAATGGGATAACGATCGCACGTTCTCCGCTTGGGGCAAACCCAATGCAAGTAATGCGTGATCCAGCCGTTTCAATGTCAACAGAAAGTAAGTCACATCCGCTTCGGACATAGTCATTGAAAAACCTTTCGATATCGTCGAGGGTTGGTTCGATCCAGATTTCGCACTTGGGGCGACGAATGTCAGGGAAGTCGGCTTCACGCTTGGCCTTCATGAGGTCCATTATGGTTGTGGGTCGGTTTTCCCATTGGCGGAAGAGTGACGCGGGGTGGTAAGTGGGGAGGAGTTTATAGCCAGATACGCAGTGAGTAGTAAGCTGAGTTGTGCCACGAAGTTTACCCACGCCGGTGCGTGCGCAGAGAGCCCAGAGAGCAGTATTACCCAAGCCAATAATGAGATTAGGGTCGCGAGCAATGATTTCATCACCAAGGCGATCGAGCTCTGATTCGAATTCCTTGCGCACGTATTTACTGGCGATGAGGGCGGGGTAGCCGGGGATGCCGTCGGCTCTAGGGCCACAGAACCATTCCAATTTATTTGCAGGAGGATGGATTTGGAAAACGTTGGTGCGGAAAATGCTAGGGTGGGCTTTCCACACCGAGTCAATTGAACGTGGGTCACCTCGTCGATAATAATCGGAAATGAAGGATTTGTCGTTGGGGGTGAGTGTGATGATTCCGGATTCATTGAGGAGCCTCAAGAGTTCAACGCCGCCCGCACTAACGAATGAGGAGTTAATGCGGTGATCTTCGGCGGTTTTGGCCTCGCCGATGATGACGATGGGCTTCAAATGCACTTTTCCTCAACGAGCTTCGCATAGCCAACTACGTCCTCCCAGTGCTGTTTGGACATGGATTTGCCTGAGAGAATGCGTGAGAACTTGAGTGCGATCATGTCCATCGATTCCTTCTCGATATCAGAGAGAAGGTTCCAGCCGGGTCCTGCACGGAACATGCGCTTGAAGGATTGCGAGATGATCGCGTTATCTTCGAATGAGCCGTGGGTAGTCTGGCGCTCGTTGAGCAGGGGGAGTTCGTGCTGAGGTGTAGCGGCTACTTCGCGCTCGATCTCGTCGAGCATGTCGTTGGGAAGTTTGAATGGTCGCCGGATTTCTGCCATTGTACGTCTCCTTGAGAAAGGGCTCCCGGGCCCATTTGCGGCGCCCGGGAGAGTTGCCGCTCTGGCGTGCAAGCCTTCGGCGGTGGGAGGACTGTGGATTACTCGGCCTTCATGGTGCGCTTGACCTCGGCAAACACCTGCGTGCCGTCCTCGCTGGCACGGTGGCCGACGAGGATGTTAAGGTCGGCATTGGGGGTTTCGTCGAGGAGTTGACGGATGGTCTTGCCGCTGTCGGCGTCGAGGCCCATGTTCTCCAAGGCGTCGGTCAGGCGGAACAATGAGTCGGGCGTGGTGTAGTAGGTGTCCTTGATGGTTTTGGAGCCGATCGGCGCCGTTTCGCCATTCTTGTCGGTGAGGAGTTCCTTGAGTTCATCCGGGTCGACGTCATCCCCGGCCGCGGTCAGGGCATAGGTGAAGCGGACGAACGGGGTTTTCTTCTGCGAGGACACGCCGTGCTCGGGCATGCCACGAACCACGACGGCATAGG
>JBAZRU010000673.1:0-4130 GCA_041662805.1 Candidatus Hydrogenedentales bacterium
CGATTGCCGCGATGATCGCGATAATGGCGACGACGATCATCAACTCAATCAGCGTGAAACCGGACTTCTTTTGAATAGCCTTCATGTGATTACCCTCCAGGTGCGCCTCGTTTACTGCTTTCCCAAGTCATTCGCCGGTCGCATCCCGCTAACCGACGTTTGATTAAACTGTCGGCACACCGAAGAGCAACCCTGATGCCACAAGCAGTAATACAAGATATAACTTGTTTTTTCACAATAAGTTAGCATGATAAACAAAACAGAAAAGCGCCCCACCTCTCCGTACACAAACGGACGCGGCAGGGCGCGAAGTGACAAAAAACGTCGCAAGGAGTTGATGCGAAATGGCCGGTAAGGGCGGACGTTTCAGCGAAACGTCTTTCGGCGAAAAGCACTTGACCTAGGGCTGTGGCGCGGGGGGCTTAACCTCGGCAGATTCGCTTGGCGCTTCCTCTTTGCCGACGACTTCGCTGGGTGCTTCTTTCTGTTTGGCGGTCTTCTTCGCTTCGAGCATGGCGCCTGTCATCGGAATGAAGTAGGTGCCCATGTCGCGGCGCGAACGGACCTTGCCGTCGGCGTCCTTCGTGTATACATAGAGCACCTGTTTCCCGCGCATGGGAGGACCCACGGGGATGATGAGACGGCCGCCGGGCTTGAGCTGTTCCAGCAGTGGGGGCGGCACATGGAGGGCCGCGCACGTCACGAGGATGATATCGAAGCCGCCCTGCACTTCAGGCCAGCCATAGTAGCCGTCGCCCACTTTCACTTTGATGTTGTCGTATCCGAGGTCCGCGATGACTTTGGAGACGGCATTGCCGAGCGGCTCGATAATCTCAATGGTGTAAACGTCTTTAACGATGCGCGAGAGCACGCTGCTTTGGAAACCGCTCCCTGTGCCGATCTCCAGGGCGACCTCGCCGGGCTTGGGATTGCTGAGCTGCGTCATGTAGGCCTGCCCCAGATAATCGCTCAGGGCCGAGCCGTACCCGATGCCCCAGGGTTTTGCTTCGGTCTCGTAGGAACTCTTGACGGTCGAGAACTTCCCTTCGTAGTTGTAGTGATAGTATTCGCGGGGCACCGTCGCAAATGCCCCCATCACGGCCAAGTCTGCCTTGCCATACTTTCCTTGGAGGTAACTGCCGATCGAGGCAAGCGCCTTCGCTTTCCGCCTTTGGATGTCTTCGAAGTCGGATGGCGAAATCTTCATCGCACGGCCTGTCGTTTCGACCAACTGGCTGTAGCGCTCGTAGGACCAGTCGGAGGAATTGCCCGCGGTACTTGGGGTCGCTGCTACGGGAGCCGGAGCTGCTTTCGCTTCCGGTGCGGGTGCGGCAGGCGCAGGTGTTGATGGTACAGGCGCGGCACTTGGCGCGGCCGCCGGAGCAGTCTCCTCGGCAAACACGGGGACCATGGAGAGGATGGCGAGAATGACCACGGGGCGACAGAACTTCATGGATCCGGCCTTTCTGTTATTCATCGGTTTCGGCGCCTGGAAACGTCAGCCATGCAAGCGGATAGAGCAGCAGGGCCATCCAGAACACGACACTGTACCCATAAGAGACGGCAATAATACTCGCGAGAGGCGAAGAAATCACGGAGAAAGCGCCGTTGATACCCCACGCCAACGGTAAGAAACCGGCCATACGTCCGCGCAGGGCGCTCATCCCCAGGGAGAACGGCATGCCCAAGGCCATGGAAATCGGCGCGATCAGGGCCAGTATGGCTGCGATTTTCGCGGCGGGCGGAGCATCCAATAAGGCCAAAATGATTCGGTCGAGGAACGCGAGGTAGAGAGCCAGCGTACCCACGATGACCAATGCGACGAGCGTGAGACCCCGCCGGGGCGTCGCTTCGAAGCGCGACGCTAAATAGCTGCCCGCGCCCGAAAATACAAGCATGCCCGAGAGCACCACGGCAAACGCGGAGACCGAGTCGTTCAGCAGAAACGTGAACTTCTCGATGAGCGTGATCTCGATGGCGAGGAAGCCAAGCCCCAATGCGGCGAAGTAGACGATCCCCTTGAACACGTTGACCGCGGAACCGCCAACGGTGCGCATGCGCGCCATCGGCACCAGCAGCACGACCAATGCAAAGACCGCCGCTTGCGCCAGCACGGCGATGTTGACCAGGAATCCGATCTCTTCGTGCGGAATCAGATCGAGTTTTGCGATGAGTTGATTGAGGTGCGAAGGACGGAAGATGTACGGCAAGAAGGGGCGGTCGAGCGTTACGGGCCGCAGACTGAAGAAACTCGCGTTCAAGAACGACTCGCGGTCTTTGGACAACAACATTACGAGGTCGTCGCGCAAAGCGTCGGTCGCGCGGTCGCCGCCGACTTCGACGGTTTCGTTTTCGAAGGAGATTCGCGGCAGATCGTTCCAAACATCGATGGTTTCAGGATCGATGCCTGGGAAATATGAGCAGTCGAACGAAAGTGTGGAGCAGAACTCTTGAAGCGCAGCCACGTCCGACTGGGAAAACGGGGCCTTTCCGACGAGCACACGGACGTTCCACTCGTTACGATATACCGCGAGATGCGTTTCTGGAGATTCGATGCCCAGCCCGGCCAACGCCTCGCGCGCCGTCTCGACGAGTTTCACCGCGTACACGGGAAACTCGCGTATTGACACGGGAATTGAAACGATACCGCTCGGGGTCAGGCTGCCGTAAAACTTCCGGATCGATTCCACCGTGAATGTGTACTTGTTGGCATAGCCGCAATCGAAGTAGTCCTCGGAGACGTCAATCAAATCGAAGGGCTGTTCGTCTAGCGCCAGATAGGACTGAGGCGACTCATTCAAGAACTCAAACGATGCGGGCATCCTTTCCGCGAGCCGCGCGGACGACAGGCGATAGATCAGCGGTTCGGATTCGAGCACGACGGCCTGCTTCGCCCCCAAGTGGGCCAGCTCCAATACGCGCGCGCCGCCGCTGCTGCCCACGGCTAGAACGCGCCCGCCTTTGCGAAGCGCGTACGGAAAGGTGCTCAGCGCGCCTTCGACATACGACAGATCGTCGGGCACTTCGGAGAGCAACGACGTCAGGCGATTGCCGTCTTTGTAGATACCCAGCGCAGGTGGCGGAGACTCAAGGTTCATCATGCCGAAGTTGTTGGAAACGGCCAGATCGCGGCGCTCGGTAAAATTGTCGAGGACCAGATAGTAGCCCCTGGGCGTGCGGGTCTCTTCGACGATGCGGTTGCCATGAACGTGCAGCACGGCATAGATCGACTTGAACTCAAAGATGCGCGCGCGGTTGAACGCGATGCCGAGTGTGACGCATCCCACCAGGACCGCCACTCCAACGATGCAGAGCAATACCCGATGGCGCGAGGGCCATGCATAGAGGACGACGGCGGGAAAGAGGATGCAGGGAATCGCACACACCAGGTAGAACGGGTGAATGAAGAACATGAGGCCAAGGACCACCGCCGCGCCGAGGCCCGCACCGATCAAATCCGCGCCATAGAGTGTGGTGATCTCCTCGTGATAGGTGACGAAGCTGAGGCCCAGGAATGTGCCAGTCAAGAAGAAGTAGGGAAACAAGGCAATATAGAACTTGCCGATGTTCCAGAGTTGGGTGCGCCACAACTGTTGGTTCTGAAGTTCCAGCGGGTTGAAGGTGTTTATCGTGATGAAATAGTAGCCCGCCGCCGCGGTAATCATAATCAGCAGAGGGAGCACAATGAACAGCGTGGACGCGTGGCGGGTGATCGCGCTTCGGAAGAGCGACAGCACAACTCCGCTAAACGCGAAGCCGACCATGGCAATCGAGATGACCCAATACCCGTACTCCGACCAACTCGCAACAGCGAAATAGCGGGTGAGCATGACCTCGAACGATATCGACGCCATGGACACAAAGAAGACTGCGAGCGCGCGACGGGAAAACACCTGCGTGGTTACCTCTTTCGGCTAGTGTTGCGTGATTTCCGGCGCGGCGCGACGGACTTGGGTGAAGGCGCTTTTTGGGTGGGGTCAGGCCATTGCCTCAGTTTGCCTTCATAGAACACGTCGTAGATCCACTTGAAGATCGGGTCCTGATTGTCGCTGATACACGCCGCAACCTTGTGGGCCACACGCAAACCGTGACGTCCGTTCGTGAACACGACCAAGCCCGAGCCCTTCGCC
>JBAZRU010000674.1:0-4126 GCA_041662805.1 Candidatus Hydrogenedentales bacterium
TCTTTTCCAGTCGCTTGAATTACGCCTTCGATGACTTGCCCTGCGTGAAATGTGGGCGCTTGCGGCGACGCGGAAGTCACGGAGACCGTGAACGGGTTTATCCCGCTCAGGCCAGACATGCTATTGGTCCCTGTCTTTGCGTAAGCTAAGAATGAGCTTTACTTCCCCTTTGCCGATCCCCAATTCGTGCGCAATTTCGGCCAGCGACATGCCTGCGTCGTTGTATTCATAGACGCTGGCCTGCAATGGGCTCAACCGGGTGCGTCCGTTGCCGCTCTCCACGGCCGGTTGGTCTTTGCCCCGCTCTTCGTCGTCGCGGTTTGTTGTATCCATGTTGAGCAAGGCGCGGAAGGCCTCGCGGGCCGATTCGGCATCGACTGGTTTTTGCGGGGTCACATCGGGCACGTCAAATGACAAGGGATCAGGGACGTCGCCTCCGAAGTCCAATCCGACCCAGTTTTCGATTCTGTCGTCAGACTCGGGCATCTCCTTTGGTTTTGCCAAGACGCGCAAGGTGGGCCTCTCGATTTCGTGGAGATGGGGCCGTTTATGCTCACTTGGCGGCAAAGTGACCACGTTTGTTATTGACTCCGGCTCGTCCTCGCTCTTCGGCGCTCCCGTCATAGTCGAGAGGCTGTCGAGTTTCTCGAGGCGGGTCTCCAGGGAGTGCACGACCTCCTGTAACCTATCGAACTCGAGGAGAGCGGAATCGAGCTGCCGCTTTAGCTCGGCCGCACGCTTTTCAAGGTGCGTGTTGAACTGCCGGGCCATGCCCTTCTGCTGCTCCAACAAATCGCGCATGGTCTGAAGCAGGATCATCATGTTGGCGAGGTCGTTTCTTGCGGTGCGCTGCTGCCGCCAACTCACGACCCGATCTTGTCGGTAGACGAGCATGAACACAGCAATCATCGCGGCGAACAGGAGGGCGCCGAGGCCGAAGATTCCGCTATAGACTACGTACAGTACTTGCGCCATCAATCGCTTACGCCGGGGCGTCCCCCTTCGGAGAAGACTCCGAGCAGACCCGCCCGCCAGCCGCCGTATGGCCGGCCATCGGGCTTGAACGTCCTAGGGGTCGCGGGAAACGCTCCGCTCCACACTCTAAACGTTCGCCAATTGTTGTCGCGTGGCGCGCGCGTCGCTGACGCGACAGCGCGGCCAACGCGCTTACACACTCACGTCCAGTTGCGTGCCTTCCCCGTCTTCGGTTGGGCCGCGCATGCCATCCGTCTCATGAGTCTCTGCGTCATCATCCCCGTCGCCATCGCCACGGCGCCTGCGCCTGTGGATAAAGGGATTTCGACGCTTTGCCTCCCCTTCGACTTGTTCGCTTTCCGATTGGGATGCTTGTTGAACCTGGCTCTCCTGACTGACTCGATTCTGGGCCACTTCCTCGGCGGCACGTTGAAGAGTGGCAAGCGACGCGCGGTCTGCGATTTGTTGAATCCGTTCCGCCGCGCTTACCCGGCCCAACTCCGTTTGCAGATCGACGGGTTGCGGCATTATTCACCTCGCTGAACAGCCTTTCGAAGAGTCTTCATGGCGGCGCTGTGAATCTGACACACGCGCGATTCGGTCACTTCCAGAACGACCCCGATTTCCTTCAGTGTCAACTCTTCATAGTAATATAAGTTTAGCACTTTTTGCTGTTGTTCCGGTAGCGAGAGTATGCATTCGACGAGCCGCGCCTGCCGCTCCTTTTCGAGTGCCTGCATGTCCGGGTTGCTGGATGCGGGGCTGCTCATAACGTCAAGACGCCTTGAGTCCTCATTGTCTTCTGATGGCAGGTAGTCGTGAAGGGACATGATCTGCGCGGTCTGCAACTGGGAGATAGCATCCTCCACTTGATCGACCGATGTTCCGATCGCTTCCGCGATGGTATCCGCGGTTGGTTCGCGGCCTTTTTCGTGCCGAAGTTTCTCACGAGCGTCGCCGATGCGCCTTCCCATCGCGCGCAGGGACCGGGGCGCCCAGTCCAGCGACCTTATTTGATCGAGAATGGAGCCGCGCACGCGGATGGAGGCGTAGGTCGTAAACTTGATGTCCTGGTGGTAGTCGAATTTCTCAACGGCGTCGAGAAGGCCAAGCACCCCCCAGCCGATCAAATCATCCATCTCCACGCTGGAGGGGACGTGCATAGCCATCCGTCCCGCGATATACTTGACGATCTTCATGTGGCGCACGATAAGTTCTTCGCGCGCCAATTCGTCTCCCCTATCCTTCCATCGGACCCAAAGCGTTTTTTCGTCAAGGACCTTCACAACACCCCTTGCGCGTTGTTCGCCATCCGTCAGCGCAGGCTTTCGATGCGTTCTTTCGGGCTAACGATCTCCGTGATACGCAGTCCGAACTTCTCATCCACGACGACCACGTCGCCTCGCGCAATGAGCTTGTTGTTCACAAGCAGTTCCACGGGTTCGTCCACCAAATGGCCGACTTCGATAATCGACCCTGGTCCAAGCGAAAGTATCTCGCCAATTGGCATTTCCACTTTGCCCAAACGAGCCGTTGCCACCAACTGGATGTCGAGGACCATGTCGATGTTTCTCGACGACGAATCACCGCCGGTCCGACTTCTCTTGGATTCCGTCAGGGGCTCGCTCTCGGCGCCCGGTTCCAGATCGTGAAGCAGCTTATCCAGTGCTTCCGGCTGTAGATCACCGGCCACGGCTTTCTCTCCTCTTCGTTGGGGAATCTGCTCCCCTCGTTGTTCCGCGGGAATGACGTCTTCAAGGGCGCGCGAAAACAGCAGAACACCGCGTCCTTCCTTGTCTTGACCGCGCACTACAAACGTGGCCATTGTGGCCGATACGCCCAGAAGGGGTCGAATCTTCGAAAGGGATTCGGCTATTCGGTTCCACGACAGCTTGTTGAAGTTCTATTACTTTCCCGTACTTTTCCTTGAAATGGCTGACACCGCCGCCCATGCAGGGACTAAAGACTTCGGATAGAGTCGCCTTGTCATGGACTTCAATGGAGTCGCCTTCGACTATCTTCTCTCCAAGCACCCCGGCAACGATGTAATTCGCCATGGAGCCGGTCATCAGGAGCGCAAATCCTCCGCCCGATTTCACGGGCGATTCGATAAGTGCCGTGAATGGTTTGAGAACATCGCTGAGAGCGGCATCGTCGACTTCTTGCACCGACTCTATCTCAAACGGAAAGGCCGACGAAAGCATCGCGGAAACGACATCCAAGAACCCGGTCATGAATCCGTTGGCAAATACCTTGGAGGCGGGCGTAGGACTCATGCTTCATCCAACATTAGTCGTCCACGACCGTGTCTAGCAATTGCACGCAACTGTGCTCGCCACGGCGTCCGCAAAACGCCTTAAATCGCGGGATGCCGCCGATTTCAATCATGATTGGCGCCATCACGTCCGTGTCCAACTGAACGACATCGCCCAGTCGAAGCCGCGCGAGGTCCTGCAAAGGGAGGGTTGCGCGGCCAAGAATTGCATCCATGTTCACTTCAGCCTTCCGCAGCACACGCATGATCTGAGTGCGCGTGCGCTCCGCCATCTCGGGCGTCATCCGGCGGATAAAGCGGGTTTGCTGGGAAATCTGATCGAGCACCGGATTCAGCACCAACAAGGGGATGCACATGTTCATCGTGCCCACGCATTCGCCGATATGGATTTCGTAGGCCACCAAGATGACCATTTCGCTTCCCGCCACGATCTGAACCATGAGCGGGTCGCTTTCTTGCTGGATTACACTCAGCTTGAACTCAACCAACTGCTCCCAGGAACGCTTTAGACTGTCCAGAATCATCAGCATGACGCGGTGGATAATTCGGTTTTCGATTTCCGTCAACTCGCGCGGCTTCTTGAGGGGTATTCCCTTTCCGCCCAAAATGCGGTCGACAATCGGGAATACAACGCTCGGACTCAGCTCAATTACTGCGTTCCCCTCCAAAGGAGACATATTAACAACCGAAATGGAGGTGGGCCGGGCGATAGAAAGGACAAATTCGTCGTAGGTCAACTGGTCGATGGACACCAAATCCACGCGAACGACAGACCGTAGGAATGGGGGCAAAGCGATGCTTAGTTCCCGAGCAAACGCCTCGAAAAGACTTTGCAAGCCTTTAAGTTGTTCCTTGGAGACACGTTCCGGGCGCCGG
>JBAZRU010000675.1:0-4122 GCA_041662805.1 Candidatus Hydrogenedentales bacterium
GAATACAAGGAGCTTACCTCCCTAGGAACCGCTCACGAATGCCATGCTATACCTTTGAGGCGTTGTCGGCAACCCTTTTTTGTCCCCTGATATTTCCCGGCGCTGAGCAATGCGGGAAAACTTGGATTGATATTCTTACACAGGGCTGCGGAGTTTGCAGCGTTTGGGGCGCTTGACCCCATTTCGTTACGCACCTTGGACTTTCAGCCGAACGGCACCTGTGGGGCTGCCTCGGTGTTTGCAGAGTTTGCCTCCGGGCAGGTGAACCACTGCATTCCAAAGTCACTGTCCGCTTAGTTTCTCTCGCCGTGCTGACGCTGTTCCTAGACCGTTTCGCTCGCTTCGATGCCCTTCCGTTACCGCGCCACGGGCCGTGCCCCGTTTCCGCCACTCAGGCGATGAACTCCACTGCAATTCGGGAGCATCGGACTTTTGATGGTCAAATGACCGCATTCGGCGCGCGGGATGGAAAAGTCGATGCGTAGCAAGGCCCCGGAGGATGTTCGCGAGATGCGCTCGACGGACCGGAGACGGACCGGGGCAGGCGCATAAAAACCGATGCCCTAGCGGAGAGGCCCCTTTCGCCCCTGCAAACAAAGGGAAATATGGTGAACGGGGCGGGGTTCGAACCCGCGACCACCGGATTAAAAGTCCGATGCTCTACCACCTGAGCTACCCGTCCACGGAATGGACATGACCAGCCGCCTTGTGGGGCCTGCTTGACAGGTCTTTGGGAAGACGCGTATCGGAGGGCCTGTGCGTTCCCACAGTCCGGTGTTACGCCGTCTTCATTCCGGACACGCCGTGTCCATTGGCGAGTTTACCATGGAAAGGCGGTCCGACACAAGAAATCGCGCGGGTTGTCAGGGCTAAAGAGCCATTACTTTGTTTCGGGCGGCGGGGCCATTTGGGGCAGATCCTGGGCGGGCGTACGACGGCGTGTCTTATGCGGAGACGCGGTGAGCCGTTACGCCCTGCCTGGGCGCGTCGGTGCGATGCCTTTGTTGGCCGTTGTGGAGTGTACGTAGAGGGAGGCGTGGATTATTTTGGAGGGACGGTGGGGTGAAGGGCTTACGAGGAGTCAAGGGCTGGAACGTAGATTTGCCCGGCTACCGTGTGTGCCGGGGGCCTTGATTCAAATCGGATCTGAATGCGCTGGGTGAGCAGACGGGCATAGGTTTCCAACGTAATCCCTACATGCCGGATTGCTTTGATGTTTTCAGTGGTGAGGTTCTTCGATGAGCCAAAGCCTCTGGGAAAGGCGTTTCTGAACAGGCTTCCCTTCTTGATAAGTTGGCCAAGGATAAAAGCGAATTGTAGCAGCACGTGGGATATTTTTGTGGCGTTTTTCGGGTCTAGTCCCGATATCCGGTCGATAATAAGACTGAAGCCATTGGCGTCTGCGATAGCTTTCAGTGCAACGCACGCCTCGGAGATATCCTGGAATTTTGCGATCCCGCGCTCTGCGCGGGATTAGTGTAAAGAGAAAAAAAGCACAGGTCATAGCGTAACAACCCATAGTATTAAGGAGTCCGCGAAACGCGAACCCCGTTGACGAAGCTCGCATAAGCCGGGTAGCCGTAGTTGACGCGGTTCGCCGAACGGCAGAGGCTGTCGTAGCAGCGCCAGCTACCGACGCGAAGAACCCGGTACGAGCCCGTAGGCAATTCCCACGCGCTGCCATCCGTCGGCGCGCCCGTATAGTTGTCGTGCCAGTAGTCCTGGCACCACTCCCAAACGTTCCCGCTCATGTCGTACAAGCCAAATGCGTTCGGCAGCTTCTGGCCTACCACGTGGGCGTATTGCTGTCCTGCTTTACAAGTATTCGCCTCGTACCACACATAACCGCCGATCTCCGCGTAGCTCGGGTCGTCGCCCCAGTAGAACCGCGTTGTCGTGTCCGCGCGGCACGCATACTCCCACTGCGCCTCCGAAGGCAACCCGAAAGTCTTGCCCGTGTAGCTGTTCAGCGCCGACATAAACGCCTGCCCGTCGTTCCATGACACATACACCGCCGGACTGTTCGGATCGTCTAGCACATAGGACTGACCGGACCACGGCGTCGTACCCATCACCGCTGTCCACTGAGCTTTGGTCAACTCATACTTGCCCATCCAGAACCCGTTCAGCGTGACCGGATGCTGCGGGTCTTCTTCTCCATAACTGTCCTGCTCGCCCGCGTACCGGCCCATCAGGAACGTCCCAGCCGGGATCCACACCAATTCGAGCGGGACGCCGCCGGGCAGAAGGATCGTTTCGATGTCCCCCAACTGATGTTCGCCTTCACCTTCACCTTCACCTTCGGCGCCTTGGGTGACGCTGATGAAGTTCGATTTCGTCTCTGTGTCTTCGCCTTCCGCCGTCTTCACGGTGAGGGAGACGTTGTAGGTTCCCGCGGCCGTGTAGGTGTGGGACGGATCCTGTTGCGTGCTGGTTGCCTTGCCGCCGTCGCCGAAATCCCATAGCCACGACGCAATCGGCGAATCGCCCGCCGTGGATAGGTCTGTGAACTCGACTGTCAGCGGTGCTGCGCCCGTCGACACATTGGAACGGAATTCGGCCTGGAGCCCTTCCTGCGGCTTCGAACAGCTCGTCATAAGAAGCGCGGTAGCCAACACAAGGATACTTACCAACAAACGGTTTCTCATGGTCATTATCCTTTATCGAGACCGGCACTGCGCCCCATTGCGTTGCTTCGGCTTGCATCCTATCCTCTTGGGCGCTTCCAGAACAACAACCCAATCGCCGGATAAGGAATGTATAATTGATCGGGTCGGGGGCCGGACTGGTTACAGGCCCCCTCCCACACTACCGTACGTGCGGTTTTCCGTATACGGCGGTTGAGTCCAGCGGCTTTATTGTGCCGCGAATTCCTGTGGAACAAGGAAACCGTATCGTTTGAGTGTTGTGTTGTTGAGCGCCGTATGCACCGCTGGGTGTTTGGCCATGGGCCAGGATGACCCGTGCATCGGACATTGCCGCAGCCGGTTGGGGGATACGCCGAGCTTCAGAAGGTTGCGTTTGCGGCCTTTGGCGCCGTGCCAGCGCAGCCAGAAACATTTGCGGATGTGCCGCCGTATCCAGCCGCTGAGGGTCTTGCGCCAATAAGGTTCGTCCGCAAGCGCAAAGTAGTTGCACCAGCCACGTATATACTGTAGTCAAGTATCGCGCAACTCTTTGGCCGTCTGACTCCTGCGTCCGTCGAATCGTTTGCGTACTTCGTCCTTGAGCTTTTCGAGCGCCTTGGGCGCGGGCTTGAGGTAGCCGTCTTCCGTGGCTTGATAGCCCAGAAATTGACGCTCCCACGGACGCCCGGAGCCGCTTTTGTCGCGGTTGACCGGCGCGCGAAGATTCCGCTCTATCCACGTCACGACCGATTCGAGCACCCGTACGGCGGCTTTCTCGCTGCCGGCGTAGATGTTGCAATCGTCCGCGTACCGGCAGAACGAAAGTTCCCGCGTTTCCAGTTCCCGGTCCAGCGGGTCGAGGTAGATGTTGGCCAGTAACGGGCTGAGCGGGCCGTCCTGGGGCACGCCGCGCGTCGTCGCCGTCGTCTTGCCGTCCTCGCAGACCCCGGCCCGCAGATAGCGGCCTATCAGGTGGAGTATCCGTTTGTCCCGCACCGTCTCTGCAACCGCATCGTGTTCGGCGCATCCCGCGACCGCACCGAAATTGTCGCGCGCGCGCAAAGACGCCTCGCTATGCCGGCCGGCCCCCGCAGGCTCCCGCCGATTCTACGGCGGCAAGCGGCGCACCGTGCGCTACAAAGAGGTGGGCCCGATTTACTGGCAGGGCGGCGCGCGCCGGCAACGCCTTCGCATGATCGTCGTGGCCCCCACGCCCTACCGCAAGCGGAACAGCGCCAAGCTTCAATACCGCCAGCCCGCATACCTGCTCACGACCGACCTCGACGACAGCGTAAAAGTACTGCTGCAATTCTATTTTGACCGCTGGCAGATCGAAGTCAACCACCGCGAAGAAAAAGACACCCTCGGCGCCGGACAAGCCCAACTGTGGAACCCCGTCGCCGTACCCAAGCAACCCGTGCTCGTCGTGGCCGCCTATAGCGCCCTGCTCCTGGCCGCCCTGCGCGCCTTCGGACCCCAAAGAACCCCAGACTAA
>JBAZRU010000676.1:0-4114 GCA_041662805.1 Candidatus Hydrogenedentales bacterium
GTAGCCGCCGGTCTCGGGATCGTGCGCGACCAACACGCACCGGTCGTTGTCGCAGTCGGTGACAAAGCCCACGTCGAATGGTGCGTCTTCTCCGCGCATCTGCCTGCATAGGCTGTCGAGATTCGCGGGAGTAGGTTCGATACCGCGCGAGAAGACGCCGGGCTTGTCGTTAATGGCAGTCACACGCGCATACAGGTAATCGAGGAGGACATAGTCGATCGGAATGCCTGCGCCACCGCATCCATCCATGGCAACGCGAAAGCTCCGCGACCGGATCGTGTCCAGATCCTTCCCCATCGCGGAAATCACGCGATGAAGGTGATAGTCGAGAATGACTGCGTTGTCGGCCACGAGCGCGCTACGTGTCCGCGCGAGGTATTCGGACGTGTACGGGGGATCGTCGAACTCGGACGCAAGCTCATTGATCGGACGGCACGCGCCCCTCCTGCGCGAATCGAATTTGCCAGCATCGTGAATCGCAAAGACCTCCTTGATCTGGTGTTCGCGCAGAAACATGCCGTGCCCTTCGACGTTCTGCAAGAACTTCACGCCGTTGTACTCGATGGGATTGTGCGACGCCGTTACCATGGCTCCGCCGGCCACGTCGAGGCGGTGAATGGCCAGTTGCACCGTTGGCGTCGGGACAACACCGAGGTCGACTACGTCCCACCCGCCCGACAACAAAGCACCAATCACGCGCTCCTGGTAGGTTTGGGAAGTGGGACGCGTGTCGCGCCCCACGACAATCGTGTTGGTATCGGACACTTCGCGGAGGTACGTTCCGTAGGCATGCGCATAGCGCTCCACGTCGTTGCCGGTGAGCGCACTCTCCGTCCCGCGAACACCCGATATGCTGCGCCGGACTTTCTGTTCTGCAAGTCGTTCCATTGTTACCGCCAATCCTTTTGCATCGCGGGAGTTCCCACGGCCCAAAGGCCGCCGGGGGGACCGAAGCTCCCGTGATTGCTATCATTCAAACCTGTTCGCGCAGCGTACGGCATCGGCTACGCCTTTCCCCCGGTTGTCGCGATGCCCTGGATGAAGGTTCGCTGCGTCAAGAAGAACAGGATAATGATTGGCGCTGTAAAAATCGTTGCAGCCGCCATAAGCTGAGTCCATTCGCCCCCGTAGCTGGACATGAACTGCTCCAACCCATACGCAAGCGTGTATTGCGAGGGATTGTTTATGTAGAGGAGCGGGCCGAAGTAATCGTTCCACGTTCCAAGGAATTGAAACAGCGCGCACGTGGCCATAGCAGGCTTCGCCAAGGGAAGCATAATCTGCCAGAAGACCCGCCATTCACCGGCGCCATCGATACGCGCGGCCTCGGTGAGTTCCTCGGGAATCGTCTGAAAGAACTGCCGAAGCAGAAACACAAAGAACGCCGTGCTGAAGAACGATGGCACGATGAGCGGCAAATAGGTTCCATACCAACCCAGGGTGCGATACAGCGCGAACACGGGGATCATAGTCACCTGAGACGGCAGCGCCATCGTGCCGATCATGAGCATGAAGAGGAATTCCCGCCCCGGAAATCGCAAGCGCGCGAATCCGTAGGCGACCACGGCGCTCGACAAGACCGCGCCGATTACGTTGACCGCACACAGAAACAGCGTGTTCTTCAAATACGAGCCAAGCGGAACCGTGTGAAGCGCTTCGGGGTAATTGCTCCACTTAATGGGACTGGGCACGATAGTTGAGAACGAGACCACGGCTTGCTGGTCCGAGCCCCCATAGATTTGCCGGTCATCCTTAAGCGACGTGGACACCATCCAGACAAGCGGCAAAATGAACGGGAAACAGAGGGTGATCAAGAGGGCGTGCGCCAGTACCCTGCGAATCGGGCCGAGCCTGTGAACAAGCGAGCCGTGTTCTTCGGAACGCGTTGCCATTTTAGTAAATAGTCGCCTCATGGTTTCCTTGGTTTCAGCCGTGCATCGTCATAGCGAAGCCCGCATTTCAATCCTTGTAGCCCAATTCGCGTCGCATGGCCACCTCATGCTCGATTTCTTTCTCCAGTTTCCTTAGCGCCGCTTCCGGGCTGAGAATTCCGCGTTCCGCGGCCTCGTCGGCCGATGCTAGCCGATCCCATAGGTAGGCTTGATACGAGACCGGCGGCAGCGGCTCCAAGTGCGCGCTGGGCAGCATCTCGACAAAGGTCATGAATTGAGGATGATTCCGCAGATACTCCCGGTAGACTGGCGCATCGGCGATCGCGGGAATGGGGGGAAGCCAGCCGCCCCACGTATAGAATTCCGCGGCGCGCTCCGGGTTCTCGATGCCGGACCAGAACTTAACAAATTCCCAAGCGCCTTCGACTTGCTTGGCTCCCTTCGGAATGATGAGGAAGTTGCCGTTCGCCCAACTCGCATGCTTGTTTCCGCCTTGCGGCGGGGGGATCGGAAAAGTTCCATACTCCAGCTCTGGCGCATAACGGGCGATTTGCTCGACACGCCATTGGCCATCCAAGGTTATGCCGTAAGCACCGCCAATAAATGGCCACGCTGCGTTGGTTATTTCGCTGGTGAAACTCGTCTCGAAGCCTATCACATTGTCGAACCCGAGCTTCTTGCGTTCTCCGCTGAGGAATTCCAAGGCACGCACGTTCTCAGGGGTGTTCAACGTAAGGACTCCACGGCTCCAGTCGTAGAACGCACCGCCGAACCCGGGCGCGAACATGGACAGACTGGGTGGCCGTAGAGGACTCAGCAAGCCGATGCGCTTCAGTGCGCCGTTGGGACCGTACTTCGTCAACTTATCCGCCCACGCAGAGAGTTCTTCCAAGGTCTCCGGTGGCTTGGCCGGGTCCAAGCCGACCTCACGCGCATAGTCCGTGCGGAAATAGCACGCATACACGTCGAGTCCGTTTATCGCCCCATAGAGCTTGCCCTTGTACATCCCAATCTTGAGCACAACGGGATAGACCGTCTTCTGAAAACGCTCCCACTCCTCCGGAGACATCAGTTCATCCAACGCGGTGAGCATGCCACTCTCTGCCCATTTCGGAATCACTGGATTCCATTGGGCCATGACATCAGGAGGGACTCCGCCCGCAACCGACATCAGGAACTTCGAGTCGGCCGTGTTGGAAGGAATGGAAAGCGGAATGACTTCGTAGCGGTCCTGGCTCTCGTTGTACCTATCTACAATTTGGTCCGCCACCGTCTTCCACTCGGCGGTCCATACGTGCCAGAAGTGCACGGGGATGCGGTCGGGGTACTTCCGCTCCGACGGCCGCGGCACGGCCAAGACGAGCATCATGCCGACAACAAGCAGCACCCCGACACACCAAGCAATCGCGGCAGCGCCTTGCGATCCTGTGCGTTCACGCCGGGCGCCCGTTTTCGCGTCAGTGACGTGTGCGACCTTAGCTGCCATAGTGGACCCAGCGCCGATGCGTTCGGAAAATGGCAACCGTAAGTCCCATCACAATCACAAAGAGTATCCAAGCCATCGCGCTGGCGTATCCCATATCCAGATACTTCCACGCACGCGCGAAGAGATAGAGCGCATAGAATTGAGTGCTGTCGTTCGGTCCGCCCCCCGTCATGATCCAGGCTTGCGTGAAATATTGAAACGCGCCGATTACTCCCATAATGAGATTGAAGAAGATCACGGGAGTGAGCATGGGAAGCGTCACGTGGCGCGTCCGCTGCCACGCGCTCGCGCCGTCGATGATGGCTGCTTCGTAGAGCGCCACGGGGATGTCTTTCAGGCCCGCGAGATAGATGATCATGCTGCCGCCCACGGCCCACAACGACATCATGATCAACGCCCACAGCGCCCAATTCGCATCTTGAATCCACGCCGGACCCGTCACGCCGACGCGGGCAAGCAATCCGTTCACTAGGCCGATCTGAGGATTGAGTATCCACAAGAAGATGGTTGCGGTCGCGACCATTGGAACGATCGAAGGAATGTAGAAGACGGTTCGATAGACGCTGATACCACCGAGCCGAAGATTCAACAGCAGCGCGAGCGAGACTCCTGCCACTATCCCCAATGGCACGGAGATGAGCGCGAATTTGAACGTGATAGCGAGCGCTTTCCAGAAGAGGGGGTCATCGGTGAAGAGGCGGTTGTAGTTGGCCATCCCGACCCATACGGGAGCAGA
>JBAZRU010000677.1:0-4109 GCA_041662805.1 Candidatus Hydrogenedentales bacterium
AAGGCGGCGTGGGCGACGTGACCGATACGCATGTGGTCTGGAAGATGACCGAAGACGCGCCGCACGAGTCGTCGCCCGTGCTCGTCGGCGATTTGCTCTACACGATGGGCGACAAGGGGATGCTGATTTGCATGGAGGCAACGACTGGCAAACAGGTGTGGTCGCAACGAATGCCAAACGATATCTGGGCATCGCTCCTGGCCACCAATGACCGGATCTATCTGCTGGACAAGAAGGGCGGCACAACCATAATCGCAACGGGGCGCGAATATCGCGAGTTGGCGGTCAATGCTCTGGATGGTGAAGTGATGGCCTCGCCCGCGGTGGCCGGCGATTCCTTGTTGCTTCGCACGAAGACCCATCTCTACCGGATTCAGGAGAAGAAATGAGGTACTGCCGCGTACGCGTGACACGGTCTCAGAGCTGGCACGTTTCCGTCCTCCTGAGAAGTGTTCATCCACCGAAGCCTAAGGAGTGAAGTGATGCGTCTGATTGGCCGGAGATCGTTCCTGAAACACGCCGGGATGGCCGCCGCCAGCGCGGGAATGGCAGGCTGTGCAGCGGCGCGCCGCAAAGACCAGTCTTCCGCCAGCGAGGTCTTTAAGGTCCGAGTGACCGGCAAATCGGACAAGCTCGTCCGCAGAACCTTCGCAATCCTGCAGGATCGGATTCAGCTCCGGTGCCCGGTCCAAGTCGTCGAGTCGCGTGCGAACGCACAGCTTATTCTGACTATCGACGATAGCCTTCCCCGCGAGGCCTTCCGCATTGATGAGGTTGGCGAGGCCGTCCGCGTATCCGGCGGTTCACCGCAAGGGTTGCTCTACGGCGCCGGCAAGTTTCTCCGGACAAGCCAGTATGATCAGACGTTTCATCCCTCGTCGTGGCGAGGGATCTCGAACCCGCATGGCTCCTTGCGCGGCATGTACTTCGCAACGCACTTCCACAATTGGTATCACCGGAACCCCGGCGCGGATATCGTCAGGTACATGGAGGACCTCGCGCTTTGGGGCGTAAACGCCATCATGGTTGCCTTCCCGATGATCAATCTTCAGGGCTGGGACGATCCCGAAGCGGAACCGGCGACGGCCATGTTGCGCCAATACGCGGTAGCAGCTCACGAACTTGGAATCCAATTCGTGACCGGCGTGAACAACACCATGTTCATCGGCGCCCCGCAAGAAATTCGCGCCACGCGTTTGCCCGACCCGACGCATCGACGGGGCAACAGCGGCCATCCGATTTGCCCTAGCCTTCCCGAAGGGCACGCCTACCTCATGGAAAACGCACGGCAACTCTTCGAGAGGTTGCAGGATGTTGGTTTGGATGGCGTGTGCTACTGGCCCTACGACGAAGGCGGCTGCGCATGCGAGAAGTGTCAGCCTTGGGGCAGCAACGGCTACCTGAAATTGTCGCGCGACCTGACGCAGCTTGGCCGCGGTTATTTCCCAAACCTGAAGACAATCTTGAGCACGTGGATGTTCGACACGCCGCCCGAAGGCGAGTGGGAAGGCTTGACCGATGCGCTGAACAAGGATGGCGGTTGGGTGGACTACATCCTGGCCGATGCGCACGAAGACTTCCCGCGCTATCCGCTCGAAAGAGGCGTTCCCGGTGAGCGCCCGCTGCTGAACTTCCCGGAGATCAGCATGTGGGGCAACTGGCCGTGGGGCGCATACGGTGCCAATCCGTTGCCTGCCCGTTTCCAGCGCCTGTGGGATCAGGTGAAGAGCGTTGTGGAAGGCGGGTTCCCCTACAGCGAGGGGATCTACGAAGACATGAACAAAGCCATCGAGCTTCAGTTCTATTGGAACCCGGACCAGCCCGCGCGGGAAACCTTGCGTGAGTACATCGCCTACGAGTTTGGCCCGGAAGCCATAGGCGACACGCTCACCCTGATCGATCTGCTCGAAAAGGCGGCGTCATGCTCGTATCAAAAGCAGCCCGTCGATATCGAAGGCGTGAAGCAGGCCTTCACCCTCGCGGAATCCGTAGATGCGCGCATACCCATGTGGGCTCGGCAAAGCTGGCGATGGGAGATTCTGCATCTGCGCGCAGTGCTCGATAACGAACGGTTTGCGGGCGCCGGATTACAGACGCCCGCCGCCGAAACCGCCATGCGCCGCCTGATGGAAATCTACCATTGTCAGATGGAAACGGACGACCCCTACCATCACCGTGTCCGCCCCCCGCTACGCGGCGCAGTTTCCCGCCAAGGCGAACGGTAAGCGATCGCTTCCTTCGCCGCTCAGATCAACGCCCGCAGAAACTCGGCGCTTTCACGGATGTTCTCGTCGGCTCCATAGCACTCGAGCGAGACGACGCCGTCCCATTTCGTTTCCTTCAGGTACGCGATGCAGTTCTTGATGTTGCCGGCATTCACGCCGCCGCCGATGGCCACTTCACTGCACGCGATGCCGGTGTCTTCGCCACGCGCCGCGGCGGCCAACCCTTCGCTCACATCCTTGATGTGGCAATGCGAAACATAGGCCCGCAGTGTCTTCAGGTACTCCAGCGGATCATGACCTGCGATAAAGGAATTGCCCGTGTCGAAGTTGCACCGCAGCCATTCGGAATCGAAGTACTCGAACAGTCTGAGCATGAATTCGCCGTCGTTCGTATAGGGACCATGCGGCTCGACGTTGATGACAATCCCGTAGTCCTCCGCCCACGACAACACCTGCCGATAGTTGTCGCACGTGATGCGGAAGACCTCGTCGCGCGTGAGGCCCTCGATCTTGAACGCGCCATCCGTCGTGTCGACCATGGGACAATCCAACTCCGCCGCAAACCGGATGCACTGCCGGACGTATTGCACGCCATACGTCGAACCGTCCGGGCCCATGAGAGGATACGCGCCGTCGATTTGCGAGATCTTCAGCCCATGCTCGTCACAATACCGCTTCAGCGCGCGCGGATTCGATTCCAGCGAAATGCCCGGTTCATAGCCCATGGCTTGGATGAAGTACTGTCCGTGAATCGCGGCAAACTCCAAGTGCTTGATCCCATACTTGAGCGCCGTCTCCGCCGCCTTGCCGAATCCCCCACTCAACGCACGCCAATTATCCGTGTGCAGGCCCAGCTCTATCATGACTACCTCCCCCCGCGTCGCAACGCGATGTCGCATAGCGTGACTGATCCACACTACACCATCGCTAGGACCCGGCGTCAAGAATCGTTTACAGCGGCAGGGCAAGTGGCGCTCCGAGAACACCGAGGACAAGAGCAGACTCGTGCGCAGCGCTCCCGTGACATTTGATGATTCGTCTAGCGATCACTTGCTTAGTGGTGAAGGTCTTTGGGAAAATACGCGCCTCCTAGCTGTAAATGGACGGTCAATCCAAAGAGAGGCCCTCCAAGCTCTGAACCTCGCGGCGCCACGCGTACGGCCATGAAAGGGGAATACGACTGTGAACCGATTCCGTCCACTTTGCGCGCTGTCAATCCTACTCATCCTCGGCCTTCCTGTCTTCGCGGAGGGTTACCGCGCCGTCCTCAAGGATTCCGGCCGCGACCTGCCTCTCTGCGTTGTCAAAGGTACTCCCTACGAAATGGGGAAGGCGTTCGGCCAGTTGTTTCCGCAGGAATCGCAAGGGCTCGTCCAGCGCATTATCGGCGCATCCCAAGCGGCAGGTGGCGATGAATACTCAAACGAAGCCTTGGATGCCGCGTGGGCAGCCACGTCCCCCTATGTCAGCGATCACATCAAGGAAGAAATGCGCGGCTTGGCCGATGGAGCGGGCATTCCCCTGGAGACTCTTATCCGCGCCCACATGATTCCGCTTATCTCCACCTATTCGTGCAGCAGTCTCGCCCTGTGGGACAAGGCGACGGCCAGCGGCAACCTCTTTCTTACCCGGAACTTGGACTGGGAAATGGGATTGCGAGCCCATGATTACCCGGTCTTGGTGCTGTATCTTCCGGACAACGGAGTGGCGCATGTCAACGTGACGTTTGCCGGTTACATTGGCTGCAACACGGGCATGAACGCGGCGGGCATCGCGCTGGCGGAGATGGGGGATTCCCCCGATAGCGACAAACCATATGACGTAAGCGGCTCTCACTTCACGATGTTCTTCCGCGACATGCTCTACGACGGCAAGAGCATGGAT
>JBAZRU010000678.1:0-4108 GCA_041662805.1 Candidatus Hydrogenedentales bacterium
CAAGCATCGGGCTCGTTGTTGATGTCGGCCAGGCGTCCAAGCATGCCCTTGATGTCCATGGCCCCTCGCACGGCGACGTAGATCGTAATGGTCGAATACCAGACCATGCACGCCGCGGTGGCCGCAAGCCAAAACCAGTGCTCAAGCATGTGCGTTCTCCTTGCGCGGTTTCAGGTACGACCCGACGACCATGGCAGTTGCGGCAATCACATACGCGCCGATGTTGGCGAAGTGGGGCCCGACAACTTCTTTTGCGAAGTGCCTCGTGCTCGGTAACTGTTCCATCACGAGAAATGCGATGGGGATCATGGCGCCGAAGATGATCGCCCCGGCAGCGCCCCAACTATTCGCGCCTTTCCAGTAGCAGCATGCAACGAGCAGAACCGACATGCTGGTCATGTACACGTTCGCAGTAACCGTCAGGTAGTCCCAAAGGCTCCCCTGCAATGGGTACCAAAGCCCATACACAAGCAGGAAAACGCCGATGATTGCGACGATGGATCGGCTCACCAGCAACCCGCGCTTTTCCGACCATTGCTTCTTGTGGAAAGGCGCGAGAATGTCGTTGTAGATGACGCTGGACCAGGTGAGCATGTACGACGAGTCCGTCGACATGTCCGCGGCTAGCATGGCGGCGATGAGGATTCCCATCAAGCCCATGGGAACAAGCTGGCTCAGCATCTTCGGCATGGCAAGCAGGGTATCGCCGCCGACCTGCTCCGGCGTGAGGTAAGCCAGCGCGGCAATACCCCAAATCACAGGTATCAACCAGCGGCAAAGAAAGAAGAAGCTGGTGCGCGTGTAGACTTTGAGCCCGGTCTGAGTGTCCTTGGCGGCCAATAACCGTTGGATGGTCGTCTGCCACGTCAATACCATGGCCAGACTGAGCAACCCGTTGGCGACGACGTACTCCCATCCCATTTCGGAGTTTATGAATGGATTGAAGCCGCCCGCGCCGTGATGCTCCGTGACAACCGCAGTCAGACGCTCCCAGCCAACCTTCATGAGGATAAGTGCGGAGACCGAAATGAGTCCTGCGCTCAGCACGACAAATTGCAGGAAGTCCGTAACCAGGACCGACAGCATGCCGCCGAGGATGGTATACACCGCCACGCAAACCAGAAGAACGGTCATCGTGATTTCGAGATACTTCGGATCGAATCCGCACACCGCCACCAGGAAGTCGCCGCCTGTGCGGAGGAACACTCCCATGTTGAGCAAGCCGCCCAATACAATCACCACGCCGGCGAGCCAGCGGATGCGCGACCCAAACCGCTTCTCGAACAACTCGGGAATGGTCATCACGCCCGAGTCGCGGAGGGGCCTGACGCAGAACCCGGTATAGCCGACGAAGAACATGGCCAACGCGGCAAGGATGCCAGGCGTGGCGCCGGCGAACCCGAATTTGTATCCGTTTTGCGCCGTATACATGCACGTGACGACGCCAAATTCGGTCGCCGCGAGGGACGCGATCCCGAGATACAAGTTCATCTCGCGGCCCGCGATCAAGAAATGCTCGACTTTGCCCACGTACTTGCGGACGGCAATCCCCGCGATCATCGTGGCAAGAATGTATACCCCAACGATACTGCCATCTACCCAACCGAAGTTCGACACGTGCACCCCCAGTCATGCGCCACATGGGTCAGCGCGGCTTTGGGAAATCCCCCCTGCCGTTGGATTCTTGCACGCGGACAAAGGTTCAATCAAGGGAATGTCCCAAACCAAGAATCCGGCGTGCGGGAAAATGGCTATGTCCTCGGACGATTTGTTAAAGTCGAAGGAGGCACGGAAAACGCGCGCGCACATGATTATAGTCTGTGGAGTAAAGGGGGGGATGCTTTGCTCTCGATACTGAGGAAGAGCGATACGGAGCTGACCGAGTTGGTGTGCGGACCGGGGAGTGTCCTCGTCTGTCCCGGTTTGCAGGGACGAATCTTCTGCCAACTTGAAGACGAGTTGATGCACCGGCTCGATGTTTCGACGCTCGCGTCCCCATCTCTCACGGATTTCAATAATCTTGGTGGAAACAGCCTGTGGCCCGCGCCCGAGGGCGGCCCCTTCGGTTTCAATTATCTTCCCGGCAGCGACCAGTGGTTGGTGCAACCGGGCATTAATTTGGTCCCGGCGATCATTGTGCAAACCGATGCGAGGAAGGCTGTTATTGAAAAGCGGATTGACCTTACCAACCGGAAGGGTTGCAGGCTTGACCTCGTCTGGCGTCGAGCCGTGGAAGTGCCTGCCTCGTGGCGGCACGCGAACGACTACCGGCTGGCCGGGTTGACCTACCGTAGCGAGGATACGTTTAGTCCAAGTGGGACGTACGGACCGAGCGACGTGCTCCTTGCACCGTGGTCCCTCGAACAGTTTCCGGGCGCGGAAGGCGTGATTGCCTTCGGGAAGGTGCGCGATTCCGAAAGCGCCATCAACTACGATTTCTACGGTCAGCCGGGGGAGAGGATTGCGTGGGAAGAGGGAGTCTTCACGTTCGCGCTGGGCGGCGAAGACCGGCATCAGATCGGCATTTCCGTGGCATCCTCGCCTGAGTTGATCGGGGCCTTGGACACGAAACGCTCGGTCCTCATACTGCGCCGCACCGCCCCCACAAACGGGACTTACTTCAACATCGCCGACAATGACCAACCGCAAGGACCGTATTCGGCCGCGGATCTGTACAGCATCTTCAATGGCGGCGCGCTCGATTTCTTCGAACTGGAGACGATTGGCGCGATGCAGTTGGCGGACGGAGCATTGGCGGCGAGTGCGCTGATATCGGAGACGACGATTCTCAAAGGAGACACGAAGGAGCTGCATCGATATTTGTCGGAGCAGGAAGGGATTTCGATAGACCGGCGTTGAGATTGAATGACCCGTTTTGCCACGAATCGACCAAGCACAAACGACGCGCACGCGCGTTCAGGGGAGAAGAAGCGATGGGATACCTGACAACGGAAGAGAAGAACGCCCGGCTGTTGAAGGTGCATGAGATACTCACGAAGAAGAAACTGGATGCCGCGCTCGTCTATTACGACGAGTTTAACATTGGCAATGGCTGGTACTTAACGGGATGGTGTCCGCAATTCGAGAGTGGGGCGGTGCTGATCCCCAAGGACGGAGAGCCGATGCTGTTGGGTGGACCGGAAAGCGAGCCGTTCGCGAAACTGGACAGCGCCATCACGGAGACGCGCAATTTCCCCGTGTTCATGGTGCCGGACGAAGAGTATCCGAATGCAACCATCATCGATTTCCCGGCGCTGTTTCGCGAACTGACGCGCGGCGGCAAACGCCGCATCAAGCGAATCGGCATTGTCGGTGGGGATCGTATGCCCGCGGCGTGTTACCGCCAAATCGTAGAGGGATTCGCGGGAGTCGAACTGGTCGACATTACGCTCGAATTCGTCAGCCTTCGCTATATGAAATCGCGCTGGGAAATGCAACAGATTCGCGCGGCGTTCGCACTCGCCGACGAGTGCTACGAAGCGATGAAAGGCAGCGTCAAGACCGGCGTGTCTGAGATTCAGGTCGCCGCCGCGGGCGAATATGCCGCCCGCAGCCGCGGCGCTACGGGCTTCGGCTTCAGCGCGATTGTCGGATCGGGCGAGCGCTCGAACGCGGTTGTTCCCACAGCCAGCGCCAAGAAGCTCAAGTCGGGCGAAACCGTCATGATCGGCATTGCTCCCAAAGTGCGCGGCTACGCCGGCGTCGTCGGCGACTTTCTTCCGGTCTCCGGCAAGTACACGCGTAGCCAGGCTGAAGCCCTCAAACACCTCAAGGAGGTGTTCCGCCTGACCAAGCAACAGCTAGTGCCCGGAAATACCGGACGCGAAATCGACAAACCCGGCAGGGCCTACTTCGAGAAATGCGGTTTGCTGAAATACCTTGTGTGCCCCTTCGCGCACACCATCGGACTTCACGAAGCCGAGTCCCCGTTCTTCGGACCCAACGGCGAGGATGTCCTGAAGCCGGGCATGGCGGTATGCGTCGACGTCAGTTTCTTCGGCCACCCCGAGTGGCACGGCGCGAGAATCGAAACCGGCTATGAAATCACGGCAAAAGGCCCTGTTCCGTTCAGCAAGCGGATGGACGCGCTCTTTGCCTAATCGCAGCA
>JBAZRU010000679.1:0-4100 GCA_041662805.1 Candidatus Hydrogenedentales bacterium
CGCGCCGGGATGCAACGCCATATAGGCCCCCATCGTCCCCGCGATAGCCCCGCTTGCGCCGACCATAGGAATCGACGAATCGGGATTCAGCATCAGGTATGCCACGCACGCCATTACACCGCACCCCACATAGAACCCCAGGAACCAGCCATGGCCCAATTCGTCTTCCACGTTATCGCCGAAGATCCAGAGGAACAAGGCATTGCCCAAGAGGTGCCACAGCCCCGCGTGCAGGAACACGCTCGTCACCAAGCCGTATACCGCTTCTCCGCTCAGAAACCGCGCCGGCACGAGACCGTAGTTGGTGAAGAATGCCAGCATCGTCTCCCTGTCGTGCGGCATGACGGCAAACAGCAACACATTCGCGAGAATGATGCCCAGCGTGACAAACGGGAACGTACGCCGGCCAAGATTGTCTCCGACAGGGACCACGATTTTCGGCACAAAGACCCACAGCCCCGGCGAGGTCGTGAGCCCTTGGATTCCCTCCACCAGATCCTGAAGGTCCTGGCGCTTCTGGACATCTTTGACCAGCGCCGCGCCCAGCTTGTCCATCTTCGGATTGCCGCGGACATACGTCGCCAGCAGGCGTATGCCGCGCTTGTCGGTCCAGATGCCGCCGCACTGCGCGCATCGCTCGACAAACACGTTCGAGTCGTAGGCATAGTTTGTCTCGCGCATCGCGACGCCGCACGAGGGACACTGCATTTCCGGCGCAAGGGCGTCGCGCCGGGGCGACGAATCGCGCCGCATCGACGCGTTCGGCACATCGGCATGCTCCTCCACGTACCGCTGCAGAAAGTCACCCAACTCCCGCTCGTCGAACCACAGCCCTTTGCACGCCTCGCACGCGTCGATGATCACATCGTGATACCGCTTGCGCCGAAGCGCATCCCCGCATGTTGGACATTTCATACGCGCCACGCCCCCTCACTGCGCAATATTCATTACTTAGTTCTACGGAATTATGTAGCGCCCGCTCTCCGTGGCGGGCGTCTGTACTTCTGCACTCACCTACTCGCCCACGCCTTCGGATTCGGATTCGCCGGTGTCTTCCGCCTGTTCCGATTCTACGGATTCGTCCGAAGCGCCGGCGCTATCCATCTCCTGCGGCGGCTCTTGTGAGACTGCTTGGTCCCTGGCTGTGGTCACCGCCGCGCGCTCATCCGTCCATCATGTAATAGTGTTTCTCATCTGCCCCGCGCCATTTGACGTTTGCGTCAAACAACACCAGCCCCCAACACATGTCGCTGGACTTCATGCCGGGATTCAATTCCCGGAGCATTTCAACCGTGGCCTCTGGACTCTCCGGCGTCAGGAGCTTGGCCACTTCGTGAATGTCGTAAGCGTGGATGGTGCGCTCATCCTCTTCGGTGTGGCCAGCTAAGACATCGCGCTCGTCCAAGTCGAAGTATTTCTTCCCTCCGACGTATTCCAGACGGCCGGTTTCGAGCTTGAATCGCCATTCTGTGAGAAGCGTCACTTCGTGCGACGACAGTACCGCGTTGGCATCCTTGTCTGACTTGTTCTCGTCAATCTCCTTATACTCTTCCTTGATAGCGTTAGAACAATCATCTTCGAGAACCGTGAGAATCGCCGACGCCGTATCATATTTGAACTCGTAGTATTTCAGCGTCCAGTGGCGCGCGTAAGCGTCTTGCGTGTCGCGAAAGACCTGCTTCCAATGCCCCTCGTGTTTCGCAAGCAGCAAATGAGTCTGAGTCGTGTTGGTCCCTTGTCCCATTGGGCATGTCCCCCAAGAGACATGCACGAACCGACTCTGTTCGAGCCACGTGAAGTTGAGCGTGCCTTCGCTAAATCCCACGTCCTCTTTGTACGTACTCGAGCTGATATCTTCCCTGAAACGGCCGAGGAATATCGTGTCGCCACTCTCTTTCGCGTGAAGCGAGTACTCGTAGTGCAGGAATCCTTCCCAATCACTCGGTATTTCCTTCTTCGCGAGAGAGAATCCCGAGGGGACTCGCTTCATGGTCTCTGCCGCCACAGGGACAATCGGCGGTGCAGGCAAATCGCTCAGGCTAAGTCCGCGTAGCCTTGAATCCCCGTCGGAGATCTCGGATGGACTCCGGGATTCCGCACGCAAATTGCCTTCGCCGTACGTGGCATCCTCAAGAGCGTCTTCAAGAGCCTTCACTCGACGACTATCGCCCAGCTTCTCAAACCATTCCCGAGCCCCCTCCATGACGGAGACTGACTCTGGACCCATCCGCGATAGGGCTTTTGCCGCATGTACGCCCACGTACCGGTAGTCGTCGTGAAGCGCCAGGGCAAGCACGGCCATAGCGCCCTTCGCATCGGAACCGACGCTACCGATGGACTCGATGACAATTCTTCGCACATCGAGATCGGGATCGGCGTATGCCTCCACGAGTTGCGGTACAGCCGCCTTGCCAATCTTTCCAACGGTCCAAGGGATCCCTCTGCTAGTGGACGACCTGGGATTTGCCTTTAAGCAGGCGATAAGCGCGGGGACTGCAGGAGCAGCCGCGGGTCCAATTTGCCCGAGAGCTGTGATGGCCCTCTCATGTCCACGCCGGGCGTCTTCGGCGAGCATGGGTACAGCCTCGGCTGCATTGGGACCAATCTCACCGAACGCAATGACAGCGTTCTCGTGACACGATGGATCTGCCGCCAGAGCGTCAAGAATGGCAGGAACTGCCGGCCCTGCGCCGGGACCAATGCCCCCCAATGTCTTCATTGCGAATTGCCGTATGCGCTCATTGGGGCTTCTCAACGTCCGTACTACGCTCGGGACGGCCTCTCTTGCATCTGGCCCGATCTTCGCGATCATTTGAAGGGCGCACAGTTGCACATCGTCCGTGGGATTGCCAAGCAATTCGAGCAGACTGGGGACGCTACTTGTGCCGATGTCCGCAAGGGCATCAATCGCGTACCTCCGGACTTCTTTCCTTTTCTCCGCTTTAATCACGTCAATCAGCGCGGGCACGGCGGACGCGCCCAGCTTAGCGGCATCGTTGGCCGCCGCGCGGCGGACGTTGGCGTCCACGTCGTTGAACTTTGCGATAAGTGCGCGCACGGTGGCGTCCGTATCCGAGGGCGGCTCCGCCGGGCCGGTCCCAAATGCGCTGCAGATCATGAGCAGGACGGCGCTGTACTGGATCAAACACGACATGGACTTGCGCGACATATGTTCTTTCCCTTTCCTCGGCGCGTCCACACCGCCTTGAGCCTATCCGCCCATCGAGTAATAGTGTTTCTCGTCCGCCCCGCGCCATTTCACCTCCGTGTCGAACAATACCAAGCCGGAACAGACATCGCTGGACTTCAAGGCTGGATTCAGTTTGCGGAGCATCTCAACCATGGCGTCCGAATTCTCCAGCGCAAGGAACTTGGCCACTTCGTGAATGTCATATTTGTTGGTTCCATTCCCTCCGCCACTATACTCGTCAATGTCGACCGTGCTCTCCCCGTCCAGGTAGTCCAGTTGGCTGCCGTTCAATTTGAACCGCCATTCATATGTGTAGGCAACCTTGTATTTGGTAAGTACGTTCGCGGGCACCGGTTCGGTCTCTGGCTCTAAATAGCCTTCGCTAACGGGACCCGACAGGTCGTCTTTACGAATCGTCAAAATCTGCGACTTTGGCTCGAAGGTATAGTCATACTCAACGTAGAAGAGGCGGCGCGCAACATAGCCCTGCGTGTCGCGAAAGACTTGTTTCCAGCGTCCATGGTCTTTGACGATTAAGAGATACGTTTGATTTGTGTAAAAGCCTTGCCCCAGTGGAAGCGTTTCCCACCGTACGCAAAGGAACCGGCCCTCCTCCAGCCACCCGAAATCGAGAGTACTCTCGTCAAACCCTGTTGTTTCTCCGGAACTTATATGTACAGCCTCAAGTAGCCGGGCCAGAAAGATGGGTTCGGTCGTATCTTCAATCTGCAGCGAAAACTCGTAGTGACGGAATCCTTCCTGTTCACTCGCGATTTCCTTCTTGAGAATCCTATGTTCCAGATGAGCTTTCTTGATCAACTTCAGAGCCCACTCTGCGTGGCCGCGAAGCTCCGATGAAGTGTTCTCGTTAGTCTGCCGAAGCTCTTCTAGCTTCGGTATCGCCTCCTTC
>JBAZRU010000680.1:0-320 GCA_041662805.1 Candidatus Hydrogenedentales bacterium
CGACGGACGATCCCTTGTACCCGTCATTCAATCGCAAGACGCACCAACACCGCATGGCGAGTTGCACTGGTTCCTGGCTGGAAAACAGAACGGCCGGTGGGCCATCCGCAAAGGCGACTGGAAACTCATCTGCAATCCCGATGACACCTCCGATGGCAGAAACGTCGCTACCGTCGAGGGGCTATTCCTTGCCAACCTCGCCGAAGACCCCGGTGAACGAAACAACTTGGCCGAATCCAACAAGGATAAAGTGCGCGAATTGCAGCAAGCGCACGACGCATGGTTCGCGGCGGCAAGCCCGTCGGCCGAATAGACTCGCG
>JBAZRU010000680.1:330-4092 GCA_041662805.1 Candidatus Hydrogenedentales bacterium
ACTTCGCATAGCCTGCAACGGCAGCGCGGGGCCTTACAGAATTATCGGCGCGCACGAGCGCTTGAACTGAATGCCCGCTGAAAGGTGTCGATTCAGACGCCAAACTGGCGGAGATGGTGTTCGGTATGGAGCACGTGCAGGCGCGCCCATTCGTCGACGTCGAGATTACCCAGGATAGGATGCTGCACGGGGGTCAGCTCGCCCGCCTGCACGAGGCCGAGGTACTCTTCCAGCACCGCGTGGAGTGTCTCAGAATCGCTTGGCCGCGGGCGAGGGCCCATGCCGGGCGCTCGTGGCGCCTGGATATTCTTGGGGATTCGGAGCAGCCCCCAGCGCAGCAATCTGCGAAGCACGTGCTTTGTAAACCAGCTCCCGACGTCTTCATACGGCTCGCCGCGCCCCATGGAATACCGAAGCGTCTCCACGAGGTGTCCAACCATTTCGGGAGGAGTCAACGTGCCCCAGGCGGGATTCGCGAACGGTTTCACACGCTCAACGCGCCGGACAACTTCAACCACATAGTCATGATCGAATGCGCGCATCGTTAGTATCGTACCTGACTCATCGACACCAGACTACGAACTGCCGGTCCACTCCAAACATGAATGGCTCCTCTTCGTGTGAAGGATGTCCTTGCGTGAATTGCGCGGCAACTATTCGTAGCGAAGCGCTTCGACGGGATCCGTGCTTGCCGCCTTCAGCGCGGGATAGGCCCCGAAGAATACGCCCACCGTTGCACTGAATATGAATGCCACGAGGATGGACCAGGTCGAGCAATACACCGGAAACGTCGGGTAAATAAGGCGCATGCCGAAGGTTCCGGAAAACGCCAGGAGGACTCCGACAAGACCGCCAAAGCAGCTCAAGGTAATGGCCTCGATCGCGAATTGCAGGCCGATATCGCGGCGAGTTGCGCCTACCGCCTTGCGAATCCCCACTTCGCGCGTGCGCTCGCGCACGGACACGAGCATGATGTTCATGATGCCGATTCCACCAACCAGGAGCGAAATGGAGGCGATACCGGAGAGCATGATCTTCAAGGCTAGAAAGATCTTGTCGAGCGTAGCCAGCATCGTAGTTTGATCGGTGATCGTGAAATCTTCGGTATAGTCGTGCGCCAGATAGAGGATCTCTCGAATCGACTCGGCCGCCATCGCCGTATCCTCAGGGCTGGACGCCTGCACGACGATTTGAAACAACTCGTCCTCTCCGCCGTAGAACATCTGCTGGCCGCTCAACAACGGAACGATGATGAGGTCATCCGCGTTGATGCCAAGCGTTACCCCCTTGCTTTCCATCACGCCCACGACAAGGTGCTTGCTGCGATTGACGGATACGCGCTCGTAGAGCGCGTTCTTGTTTCCGAATAGTTCCTGCTTGAGCTGTGCTCCGAGAACACACACCTTGTTGTTCTTGTCCAAGTCGTTCTCGTCCAGAAACCGGCCCGCGGAAACATGAATGTCGCGAATGGACTGCATAGCCGGCGTGATTGAGATCACCATGGTGTTGCGCTCGCGGTTTTCGTACTTCACGGCTCCCGCGCCAACCACCTCCGGCGAAACCTCTTTGATGCCTTTGCCCCGCCGCTTGATTTCCTTGGCGTTCTCGTATGTCAGCTTGCGAAAGCTCCCGGCCACAAGAGGCATCATTCCCGAGGTCTCCTGCTTGCCGGGCGTAATGATAAGCAGGTTGGTCCCCATGTTGGCGAATTCTTTCGCCACGTACATCTGGGCCCCCTCCCCCAATGCCACGAGCAGGATAACCGACAGCACGCCGATCGTAACGCCCACCATCGTCAAGAATGCGCGGACCTTGTTCTGCCTCAGCGAGTCGAAAGCGACCCAAAAATAGTCGATGAATACCATGAGTACTCCGTGTCAAACACCACATTGTCAGCCGTGGACAGGCGACCGATGCCGGTTGTGGCGAGCGAATTCTAGCACAGGCCGTACTGGCTCGGCGACGCGGCGATATAGCCGCCCAGACTTAGACCGCGAGAACAGGCCCGTTGGTTTTAGCGGTAACATTTCCCAATCAAGACAGGGGCGTTTCGCCGAAACGTCCGAGAGCAGCCGAAACCCGCGGCCAACAGCAGGCGGCGCGTTGGGCAAGAGGCGCTTTCGCCGAAAGCGCCCTACCTTAGCTGCCCTACCTTAACGAGTATTTCACGCCTAACTGGTCTTGGGCTTTGCCTTGGGCAATTAGGGACGTGTAGTTCTCGAGCTCCTTCAGCACCTTCGGGCTCGTCAAATCGATAGTCTTCTTCTGCTCGGCGGACATATAGGCCGCTTGGCACAGTTTGGTGATCTCCAAGCCGTATTCCCAATTCAGGAATGCGTCTTTGCCCTTTGTGAAGGCCTGAACGGCGTCTTCGAGTTCATCGACATAGCCGTACAAGTCTTCTTCATTCGGCTGCACGGCCAACAACCCGCGCGTCGCCGTCGATTTCTCGAGGGCCGTCTCGGCGTTGGCTACCGCCTCCGCCGCCGCGTCTCCGATGAACACAGTCAACGGCGATTGCAGCGTGTTCATCTCGAACGCGTATCCTGGTCCGAGGCCGTCCATGAGCAAGCGAAGACCCTGTTTGTCGTACATCCATGAATTGGTGAACTGCGCTTTCGACAGTTGGCCGGTCTTGGGATTCTGAAACGTCACCATTCCCGTCGCAAAGTCTTCGGCGGGCGTCTTCGTGTAATCGACGCGCATCTTGTCCTTGAGCTGCTTCCGGTACTTCGGCAAGCCCCATTTCAGAAGCGCCACCTCGGCATTCACCGACACGGGCTTCAGGAAGGCCGGCGCGGTCCCAACGGGATTCAGCACAAACCACGATACCGCAATGCTGTGGCATCCCATGTCCGACAGCACACCGCCGCCCTGCCGCGTCGGGTCCCAGAACCAGCCTTCGTGCGGGCCGCCGTGTTCCTCCGAAGAGCGCGCTAAAGACATCGGCCCCATGGCCTTCTGTACCGGCGCAAGCTGGGCCAGGGCTTTTCGGACGGACTTCATATGGATCTGGTTCTCAAAATATGCAGTGGGCATCTTGACGCCCTTCATGAGGTCGACTAGCTGCCGCGCCTCACGCACGGTCCGCCCTAGGGGCTTCTCGCAGATTACCCCTTTGAGCCCGGCTCCAGCTTTCACCGCGTCCGCGATCTGGCCGACCAAGTCCAGGCGTGCGAAGTTGGGCGCCATCACACAGACTGCATCCACGTTCTTGCACAGCTCGGCAACACTTGGATAGACCTTGCAGTCGCCCAGCCCGCTCGCTTTCGCGAACGCAGCCAAATCCTCCGCGCCTTTCAGGGCGTAGACGCCCGTCAGGTCCGCGCTGCGCACGTACCGAAGCGATGACGCTTGAAATTTTGCGATGAATCCCGCCCCAACAAACCCCAACCGCATGCGTGCCGTGCTCATGATTCCCCTCCGTCTACGCCAGTCGATGCCGCAAAGAGACAATTGGGCGGATTATAGCCCGTATGGACGCTTGATTGAAACGCTTCCGGCTGGTATGGTTTCCCCCACGGCAACAGGGGGCAATATCATGACATTCGGTACTCTCGACTGGGTAATCCTCATCGTCTACTTCTTCTCCATGGCCATGATCGGGCCGTATTTTGCGCGCAAGAACCGGTCTACCGAAAGTTACTTCCTCGGCAACAGGTCATTTCCAGGCTGGTTGATTGGCCTGTCTATGTTTGCCACATCGATCAGCTCAATCACGTTCGTGGCCTACCCAGCCGACGCCTACAAGCCCGCCTATCC
>JBAZRU010000681.1:0-4090 GCA_041662805.1 Candidatus Hydrogenedentales bacterium
TTAAGTCTTGGTGTCATACGAATAACTTGGGAGGTAGTGTGCAATGCGTAGAAGTCACGGTTTCACCCTGATCGAATTGCTCGTCGTTATTGCTATCATCGGTATCCTCGCCGCAATTCTGCTCCCGGCCCTTGCGCGCGCCCGCGAAGCCGCCCGCCGCGCAAGCTGCCAAAACAACCTGAAACAGTTCGGGCTGATCTACAAGATGTATTCCAATGAATCGAGGGGAGAGAAGTTTCCGCCAATTATGGACTCCCAGAGAGTATGTCCCTCGACGCTTGAACTGGCGAAGTTCGCGGGGTGCCCGGACGGCAGGTCAGTCTATCCCGAATATCTGACCGATATGAACATCTGGGTTTGCCCTTCCGACGTGGACAATTCCGATGATTTCCGCAATGGCGGCCCGTTCAACACCGGGCTATTCAATGATGTGAATGGCAATCCCCTGCCGGATTGCTTCGACGGAATCAGCTATATCTACACGGGCTGGGCTCTGACGAGCGACGATGACGTTACCTCAACCAGCGCGCAACTTATCGCGTTCATTACCGTTGGCGACAACCCCGGCGCAGACGATGACATCACAGGCATTGTCGGCCATCCTCAGGGACGTACGACAATCTACCGCCTCCGTGAAGGCATCGAGCGATTCTTCATCTCCGACATCAACAACGCAGCCGCATCTGCGGTAGCGCAGAGCACCTTGCCGGTTCAATGGGACTGGCTCGGCACGACAGCCTCCTCGTACAACCACGTACCGGGCGGCTCAAATGTCCTGTACATGGATGGCCATGTGTCGTTCGTGAAGTATCCCGGGGAATTCCCCGTCTCTGAAGCTTTCGCGAGCATCACGGGCACCATCGCCTCACTCTAACGGGAACCATCTCCATACAGGCCCGGCCAAGGCATAGCCCCTTGGCCGGGCCTGCCTCCTTTTTGGGGCCTGCGTGAACTTCGCGTCCGATTAGGTGTTAAATGGACGTGCGTTGCAGGTAAGATACTACGTGAATGTCGTCCAAGGATTCCGACAATAGGACCGAGCGCCGTGTAGGCGATTATGTGCTTGTCCGCCGGCTGGGGCGCGGCGGCATGGGGAAAGTGTACCTAGCGCGCGATGTCCTGCTCGACCGCCTCGTGGCGCTCAAGGTTCTAAATGGGTCCTTCGCGTCTGACCCCAATCTGGTGAAACGGTTTCGCCGCGAGGCCAAGGCCGCTGCACAGCTAAACCACCCGAACATCGTACGGGTATATGCCGTCCGCGAAGAAAAGAAAGTCCCCTACATCGCCATGGAGTATGTAGAGGGACAGACCCTCGAGCAGCGACTGGCAGCAACCGGTCCAATGCCTTGGCAACAAGCTCTGGATATTGCGCGTCAGGTGGCGGAAGCCCTCGCCTGCGCGCACTCCAACGGCATCGTCCATCGCGACATCAAACCCGGCAACGTACTCATCGATGCGCAGGGCCAAGTTCGCGTTGCGGATTTCGGGCTGGCGAAGTTCGTCAATGCCACGAGCGGCATCACCTCCGACGGCTCATTCTTGGGCACGCCCCAGTACATGTCGCCCGAGCACTGCGGGGAAGGCGAAATCTCCGCTGCCAGTGACGTCTTCAGCCTTGGCGTTATGCTGTACGAGATGCTCTCGGGCCAACGCCCCTTTACCGGTGAGACACCGATGATGCTGGTACGCCAGATTTCGATGGACCGTGTGTCGCCGCTCGAAGATCTGGCGCCCAATCTCCCACAGTCCGTCTATGACTTGGTGGCCAATCTGCTTGAAAAGGACGCAAAGCGCCGGCTGGCCAGCGGCCCGGAATTGCTCGGAGCCATCAAGAACATCCTGGCGCTGAAACACGTCGACTTTCCCGAAAGCACGCAATTCCGCTCGAAGTCCCGGATCGCGAGACCACTCGGCCGGTTCGTCGGCTTGTGCAAACAATATTGGAAGCACGCCGCTATCGCGTCACTCGTCGCCATTGCGCTCGTTTTGGTGCTTGGCCGCATGGGAAAGGCCTGGCAGAACCGCTCCAACGCGGAATCTACACAGCAGAGTTCCGGCTCGCCGTCTCTAACCTCAGCCGCCTTCACGGAGCTTGGTGCGACTCAGGTCAGCGTGCGGTTCCCTGAGCTTAGCGCTTCCTTGCAGCCCGTAGACTGGGTGGGGTCGTCGCTCATCGCATTTGGTCTTGAGACTCGCCGGGAAGACCGATCGGAGAGAATCGTCTTGGGTGCCATCCGCCCGGACAACAGAACGATGCAGACGCTGGCATCGTTCACTCCCGCGCCGGGCTGGAAAGTCTTCAATCGCGCTGTTCCCGAATTCACGATTCCGCGCGTTCTCGAGAGCTCTCCACTCTTCGGAGGCATTCTTGTCGTTCTGCCTGCTCGCGACCCAGTTTCCGGAACGTACTACCAGGAGGTCGTTCTTGCGAAGCAAGGTGGCGAAAGTCTCGAACGCAAGGTGCTGTTCCGCGCCGATCCCATGGGCGCATTTGCGGGTAATCCCGAATACTTCGCGGGCGGATGTTTTGGGGCTATTGCTCATCCGAACGGCGAAAGTATCGGCCTGATACTGTCGCGAGGAGCCCCGCACCGGGAGATGTTCCTGGCGGAAAGCCGCCTCGACGCTTCATCCATCGCGCAACTTTCCCGCCCAATCGTGGACGATGCCTCGCCGATTATGGGTGCAACCTACGCTCCCGATGGGCGCAACCTAGCCACTGTTCGATTGAGTGAACTCTCGATGGATCGACTCCGCAAAGGAACCAACAAGCGTCTTCGCGAAACCGCCGGGCGTCCCGATCGGCAAAGGGCATTTCCTCCGCTGCGTGAACTCATAGCAGGGCAAGCAGGCGACCGGCTTCCTGCGGAACTATGGGTGACCACCCTCGGAGACAATGCAAGCGCAAGACAACTCGTCGCTGCGAATTCGCCCGACATCGACGTCGCATTTAGCCCGGACGGGAAGACCTTGCTCGCAAGCTGTTCCACCTCGGAGAAGGCGGCACCCGAACTGTTTCTGTACACGCTGGACGCAGGCGCAGCCTTTGTGAAACTCGGTGGCGGCAGCATCAGTCGATCACCGTGGCATCCTTCGGGTCGCTATTTCCTGACGTCAACGCGCGGAATCGGCGGCAAGGCACGAATCGAAGCCGTGTTTCCCACCGGAGACATACGCCGGATATTCGTTGGAGAAACCGTCGCCCCTGCAGCGGCCGACATGCTCCCCGCCCCGTGTGTTTCGACGGACGGACGGTGGGCAGCGGTCCAGTCTGCCGAGGACCATGCCCCGTCGCTGCTGTTCATCGACCTCGAGAAAGCGATGGCCCAATAGGACTTGCCGCTCTTAGGAAGTCAGCTTGAGTCCGACGATTCCCGTTACGATGAGGGCAATGCAGCCGATACGCGGAAACGTTGCGGGCTCGGCGAAGAGGACTACCCCCAGGATCGCAGTGCCCACCACCCCAATGCCCGTCCAAAAAGCGTACGCGGTCCCCATGGGGATATGGCGAAGGGCTTGAGCCAAGAACACAAAACTCACGACCATCGTAATGACCGTGAACACACTTGGCCCCAAGCGCGAAAACCCGTTCGTGTACTTCAGCCCAACGGCCCACCCAACCTCGCACATGCCGGCGGCAAGCAGGTATAACCAAGCCATCTTGTTTCTTCCTTCGTGGTTCCTGTAGGGATGCGCATGGCTCAAGCAGACGTATGAACATCGCCCTCGAACGTTTCGGCGAAATGTCCCTACCCAATCATGACCGTGCGTCGTCTAGCTAAAGCTCGCGATGATGGCGTGGTAGATTCGATAGAACAAGACTTGCACGTTGAATCTGAACCACGGCCAAAACAGATAGAGAAGGAATACGATCGACAAGATAGCGAGCCAACTTGTCACGATGCGCCCCAGAAGCGTAAAGAGGAGATTGACCCCCGATTTCACGGAATCCCAGAGCCACCTTCCCGCTTGCTGGGCGGCCCACCCCAAGTCGCTTTCCGACACGATCCCGTGGCTGCGACTGGCCAAACCATCGGGCGAGCATTCGACACAGAGCAGCGTGTGCCCTATTTGGACCGTGCCCCCGTTG
>JBAZRU010000682.1:0-4082 GCA_041662805.1 Candidatus Hydrogenedentales bacterium
GTCTCCCTCACAACAATTTGGGTATTCACTACTGCCACAACGGCGACTACCGGATGGGGCTGCAGTACCTCGAAAAGGCAATCGATCTGGATTCCGAAAACCCCGATTACAAGTACAACCTCGCGCAGATCTACCTGATCAATTGGCCCGCCGTTCAAGAAGTGCACAAGTGGGACAAGAAGAAGGTGTACTACGAAGCGATGAAGCTTTCGAAGAAGGCCGCGGAACTCGATCCCGAGGATTACGAATTGCTGCAAGACTACGCGGTCAACTTCTTTGCCGCAGAAAATTTCGAAGTCGAGGCAGACTGGGAAGTGGCGGCAAAGGCCTGGCAGCAGGCGCGGACGAAAGCCCTGCGGAACGATCAAGTGTTTTTTACGTGGTTGAACGAGGCGCGCGTCCTGGCCCGCAAGCCCGACTTTGCGCGCGCGCTGACGTGTCTAGACGAGGCGCTGAAGCTCGAACCGGGCAGCGACGTGGTTAAGAAGCTTCGCAGCGAAGTTCAAGCAAAGCTCGCGCAATAGGATGGAAATGCCGCAGGTCTTCGGAAACCTCTCGCGCGGTCGCGTGGTTTTCTACTCAATCGTTATCGTTGGGTCGTTGATTCCCATCTACTTCTTCGGAATTTTGGGCGCGGTTCCATTCAAGGTTCCGTCCAGTTCCATGGAGCCAACCTTGCTGCCGGGCGATTACTTGTTTGCCACGCCGGAATCGCTGTATAGCCGGGGCGATATCATTGTCCTGCGCGACCCCACCCAAAAGGGCGCATTCCTCGTGAAGCGGATCGTGGGCCTGCCGGGCGACACCATCTCCGAGGACAATGGGAGTCTCTCGATAAACGGGAAGTACGCGTCCGAGCCGTATATCTATGAGCCCATCAACTATGTGCTTCAGCCGGTGACGGTGCCCGAAAATGAGATTCTCGTGCTCGGCGACAACCGGAACGCGAGCGAAGACAGCAGTCGTTGGCTGATTGACCCGGACACGGGCGAAGTGACGGTAAGCGACGAGTACGGAACGAGGGGGCCGGGGGGTAAGACGTACAAACGGTCCGTTCCAATCAAGTCGATCATAGGCAAGGTGCGCTATATTTACTTGCCGTTCAAGCGGGCGGGAAAAGTGCCCTCATTCCCCTTGACCAACTTCGACGGGGAATAGTCCCCGATCGGTCGATTCGCTACATCTCGGGATGAAACACGCGGTTAACCGGCGCGCGCTGGCATCGCGGACATACGAACGAGCCATCCTTTGTGCGTTTGCGCGTCGCATCCTTCACACACGAAACGCAGGTGACCGCCTGACACCGCGAGCACACGAGTCCCAGATCCGCGTGTAGCTCGGGGGCTTCGTTGAGGCGTCCGTCGTAATACATCGGCGGCCACGGGGCTTTGCGAAGCGGCTTCCCGCACTCCATGCACGTCGAGGTCTTGGCTTGGGGCGAGTAGAGATTCGCGCCGATCCATTCCGGGGTACGTTTGTCCACGGCGAAGGCGTGCGAGGCCTCGCAGTATGGGCAGACAAATTCCGCAAGCTTCCTTCCTCGCAATCCGGGCTGTATGCGGACGCACAGCGCCATCTCGGGGCTCGACAGGGTGACGAGTTGGTGGGGGTGAATGATCAACTGTCTGCGGCACGTTGAACAAACCATCTCAAGAGCGCCGGTCTTGGACACTCCCGATGAGGCGTCCATGTTGCGCTGCCAGGCTCGAAAGGTGAGCAGCAAGACAACGACCGTCCCGGCAATACCAATGAATACCGCAACTTCCATGAGGCGAACCCACCTATCCGTTCTCGGTCTTCCTCGACCACGAGCTACGATTCCGACTTGCCAGAACCAAGCGCGGCTCCTATACTTGAGCCATGAGAGTCTATCTTATGTTAGCAGCCTGCGCCTTTCTCGGAGCGGGGCTTGAGCTCAAGGCAAACACCCTGTATCGACTCGACCTACAAGGATCGGACGACCCCGTGTACGGAGTCTACAAGTTTGAGCGGTCCACTGTAAGGGGCAAGATTTACAACTTTCAAATGGTGAGCCCGGATCCGAACGCACTTCTCTCGACGGAGACGTTCCCAGACAGCGAGATAAGCGATGCGATTCCAGTGGACGATGAGACGTGGGCGAAAATCCAGAGTCAAGCGCAAATGGCCGCTGGAAACGTCGAAGTCGAGACAAGTGCGGGCGCCCTGTGGGTCAGTAAACAAGAATTCGAACTCGCCCAACGCGCAACTCAAATGGCGGAAGAGCGCCTTCAGCGATCAAAACCTCCCGTCGTGGAGGAAGTGCCCCAGACTGCTCCGGTCCCAGCGGCAGAACCCGCACCCGCGCCCGGCTTCCTGAAATTGTGGGGTGGGCACCTCGTTCTGCTGGGGGTTGCCGCGGTACTTATTGGTGCTGTCGTGAAGTTTATGGTCGTAGGTAGCGAGTAGGTTCCGCGCTACGGAAGGATTGCCTCGACCTCGAACGCATGGACCGCCTCTTCTTTTCCTTTCAGCATAACGGTGCCGATGGCGCGCGCTTTCACGCGATTCTTGATCAAGTCATACGTCGTATCCGCGATGACCACTTGGCCCGGCTCGGCAATCGAGCAGAGCCGCCGGGCGGTATTGACGCGGTCGCCCACGACGGTGAATTCCATGCGGTCCGGGGAGCCGACCAGCCCCGCGATGACCTCGCCCGTGGCGACGCCGATTCCCAATTCAAACGGGGGCAGACCCGCTTCCTGGCGCTTCACGTTAAACTCGTGGTTGCGCGCCTGAATCGTCACGGCGGCGGAAACGGCTCGAAACGCGTCGTCGTCTCGATTCAGCGGAGAACCGAACACGGCCATGATTTCATCGCCGATGTACTTGTCGAGCGTGCCTTGGAAATCGAAGATGATCTTGGTCATGGCGGTGAAATGCTCGTTGAGCATGTCCACGAGCGTGCCGGCGGGCAGTCGCTCGGCGATGGGGGTGAAGCCGCGAATGTCGCAGAAGAACGTCGTCACGATGCGCTTGGTGCCGCCGAGTTCGAGCACGCCATCCTTGCGCATGATTTCTTCCACAATCGACGGTGACAGGAAACGCCCAAGATTGGCGCGCTTCTTCTCCGTCTCGACCATGCGCTGATAGAGTTGGACATTGTCGATCGCGAACGCGGCCTGCGCCGCCACCGAGGCGAACAACTCCAAGTCCTCTTCGTTGAAGGTGTGCGTAGCGCTACGCGTGTCGACGTAGATCGACCCCAGCACGCGATCCTCGATACGAAGCGGAACGCACATGGCGCTTCGGATCTGCTGGCGAATGATGCTCTCGCTGCCGCTGTATTGATTGTCGCTGTTGCTGTCGGTCATGAGCACGGGTTCGCCTGCAAGCGCCGCGCGGCCCGCGATGCTCATGCTTGGCGATCCAGCCCGCATGTCTTGCCCCATCTCGCGGGCGACGCTGACTCGGAGGCCGCCGGTCGTCTCGTCGCGGACCATCAGGAATCCCCGATCCGCCCCGGTGACTTCCATGGCCGTATCCAAGACGGCGGAAAGCCGCTTCGAGATGTCGAAGTCCGACGCCAGCAGCTTGCTTGCCTGATACAACGCGGCGAGCCGCCGGAAAGCGCGGCTCATGGCAAGTACGTCCTGCTTGGACGCATCAGGAACCGCGGCCTGGGACTGGAGAGGCTGGTTTGTGGCTTGCTTGCCCATCATCGTCAGCGTGTTGCTAACGCGGTCCATCTCATCGCGGATCTTGGCCAGATCCTTGGCCAGAGCGGAAGGCGCATCTGCGGTCGCGGGCTCCACCGGGGAGGTGCGCGACGGATCGTCCGCAATGAAAACGAGGCGGCAGTTTCCGCCTAAGCGAATCTCGTCGCGGTCGCTGAGCACGCGCTCGACGACTCGCTGGTTGTTGACGTAGGTGCCGTTGAGGCTATTGAGGTCGATAAGCACGACTTGGTCGCCACGCCGCAGAATCTTTGCGTGGTGTCGCGAGACGCCCTCGATCGCCAACGAAACCGTGTTGTCTTCGGCGCGCCCCAGGTGCGTCGTGGCGGCGGTGACGGGCACGGAATACGGTTGCGCTCCAGGCTGTTGCGGGTCGACTAATAGCCT
>JBAZRU010000683.1:0-4081 GCA_041662805.1 Candidatus Hydrogenedentales bacterium
TGCGCGAGTACAGGCAGCGGTAGGGGATCAGATACGGCGTGATCGTTTCGTGGGTGGCGTCGGTCCGGAATTCTTCGCCGGGAAAGTGCTTCGCGTTTTCGGGTTTGGGGAAGTGGAGGTCGATGGGCCATTCCGTGGTGACGAGTCCGTCGGGATAGGGGCGTTGTTCCTGGACGTCTTGCTGCTGCAAGATGACGTCGCCGAGCAGTCGCCGCGATTCGCGTTTGCCGCCGATGTAGGCCATCCATACCAGGTCGAGGTTTGCGTATTCGGCGTTGTCGCTGGCCTTGTTCTTCAGATACGCCCAGTTGCCGTAGGCGGCGCGCATGCCGTGATCGCGAATGAACTCGAAGTCATTGACCTGGTCGCGATTCAGGCCGGTCTCCCAATCCCATTCGCCGCGCTTCGTGCGTTGGCACGTTTCATCGGTGAACTGCACGGCCCAGGGGCATTCGGGAAACGCGACGGGCTGTTGCGCGTCTTCGCTGTACCACATGATCGACGTGCCCATTGTTTCGTTGTTGGGACGTTCGGGGGCCATGCTTTCGCCGGTCTCGGCGCGGCTTTCGGGGCCTTGGCGAAAATCGGCTCCGGCGAGGTAGCCGAGATTTGCGTCGCCGGTGCAGTCGGCGAACAAGGGCGCGGATAGGCGCGTTTCGCGGCCGGTCTGCACGTCGCGCACAACGATTGACGCGATGCGGTTCTCGTTCATTTCGACATTGGTCATGCGTGCACCGAGGAAGAGCGTGAGGTTCTCGGTGGAGCGCACGAGTGCGAGTTTCTTGTCGTCGCCGTAGTGGTCGGCGGTCTGAGCGTTGCCCTTCAGGCCGGAGTCGAGCTCCTTCACGAGATTGCCGAGCGCGGGATAGGGCGGGAGATTAATGCGGCCGCTGAGGTGTACGCGCACCTCGGAACTGTTGTTGCCGCCGAGGACGGGCCGGTCTTGCACGAGGGCGACGTTGCACCCGAGCCGCGCCGCGGATATCGCCGCGCAGGTTCCGGCCATGCCGCCGCCTACAACGACGAAGTCATACGAGCCGCCATCGGCCGGACGCTTGGAGAGGCCAAGCGTTTTGCGGCGCCATTTGAGCAACGGCTTGGCGTCGTTGGGCGGGGTGAAGGTGGGATCGTCGCTGAAGGCGATGGCGTCACATCGGCCTTCGAAGCCGGTGAGGTCGTGGAGGGCGACGGTTGTCTTACCGGCGGGGATGTCCACGGAGCCGCCGTCTTGCCAATGCCAGTCCGTGCCTTCGGTCCCGAAGGTGACGGGCATGGCTTTGCCGTTGACGAGGACTTCGAAGCGGCCCGGTGCGCCGGGGCCTTGCCATGGGGCGACCCAATCGCGCGTGCGCACCCAAACGCGGTACGCACCCGCGGCGGGGAACATTGCGGACGCCGTCGCATCGGCGACGGGCTTACCCAGTCCATGCGCGAGCAGGAACGGCGACCCCATCTGGTCCATGAACTGCTGGTCGAGCGACCAGCCGCCGGGGTTGTCGAAGGCTTCCGCTTCGAGCAAGACGACGCGCGCGTGCGCGCATACTACGACTGCCGAAAGAAGTGCGAATACAAGAAATGACCGCATGCTGATGGACCTCCCCCTAATCCGAAGGCATCGAGCCTTCATCTCATAGAGAGGATAGCATGACCGCCGCGCGAAGACTACGGGCCGCAGAACCCTAGAGCTTCGCCGCTCGGCGCTTCACCGATCCCATGGACCTAAAGGGTCTATTGGTCCTTGAGGTCTTTTCGGTCCTTGCGGTCCTTTGTATCCCCAAAGTCCTTTCGGCCCCCTCCACCTAAAACCGCTTCTTATACACGTGGCAGTACGGCGTGCCGTGCTTCTTGTTGTAGTAGTCCTGGTGATAGTCCTCGGCGGGCCAGAAGGTCTTCGCGGGGAGGACTTGCGTCACGACTTTGAGTCCCTTGTCCTTCAGAATCTGGATGAGCTTCTCGGTGGTTTGTTTCTGCTCGTCGTTGAGGTAGAACACGACCGAGAGGTATTGCTCGCCGATATCGGGGCCTTGGCCATTGGCTTGGGTGGGGTCGTGGATCTCGAAGAACAATTTGGCCAACTTCTCGAAGGTGGTCTTGGCCGGGTCGTAGGTAATCTCCAGGGCTTCGATGTGCCCCGTGTTGCCAGTGCACACTTCTTTGTAAGTGGGGTTGTCTTTGGTACCGCCGGTGTAGCCGACTTGCGTAGAAATCACGCCGGGTTCTTTCATCATCAGGTACTCGACGCCCCAAAAACAGCCGCCCGCGAAGATGGCCTTTTCCTCTTTCGCCGCATCGGATTTTGCGGCGGGAAGCTTCTCGCCTTCGGGGACGAACTTCATGGAAATCGAGTTGACGCAGTGACGCGTGTTCTTTGGAGTGAATTTTTCGCCCAGAAACACATGGCCCAAATGCCCGCCGCATTTTGCGCAGGTGATTTCCGTGCGGCTTCCGTCTGCGTCCGTGGTGCGCTTAACCGCCCCGGGGATTTCGTCGTCGAAGGCGGGCCAGCCGCAATGCGCGTCGAATTTTGATTCGGACTTGTACAACGGCGCGTCGCACCGCTTGCAGATATAGGTGCCCTTCTTATCGAGCTTCTCGTATTCGCCGCTAAAGGGCCGTTCGGTGCCCTTATGGAGAATCACGCGTTCCTCTTCGGGGGTAAGTGGGTTCAATTTCGTATCCTCCGCGCCGGACGCCCCGGAACAGTGCGTCAGGGTGCAGGTTAAGAGTGCAAGCAGTGCGATGCGGAAAGTCGTCATGGCGGTGATCCTCATGCCTAATTGGACAAAGCACGACACCGGATAATTCCCTGGTCGTCTATTGGTATGTATTCCGGGGGGACGGCGGATGAGGTCAGAAAGAGCGGGGATTGCAATGGGACCTATGCGCCACCCCAAACCCCAGACCCCAGACCCCAGACCCCAAGCCCGTTCCGCGGCTATGGGTTGCCCTGTGCCGTAAGCTTGCTGATGGCATCCGTCAATGCCTTTGCCTTGGCTTGGGCTTCGTCCATGGGAAGGTCGGGGTGGGAGTGCTTGGTCAGCGTCAGCCAGGCGTCGCGAAGGATACTCATGCGCTCGCGGACGGGTGCCAGGACGGCTTGGCCGCCAGGGCGATTCGCGAGCATCGCTGCTGCGTCCGGGGCGTCGGCTGCTTTTGCGTCGCCGAAAAAGCGGATGAGCTGCTGCGCCATGAACCAATGGCCGGCGTCGTCGGGATGAATGCCGTCAGGCTGGAACGTGAAGCTGGGATCCTGTGCGCGCCGCCGTGCGATTTCCTCGTTCATGGGTCCGTGAAGGTCTAGGACGATCCAGCCGTCTTCGCGTTTGGACAAAATCCACGCGCCGTACTTTCCGAGAAGGTCGTTGTAGTCCGCGGCGGCGCCTTTTCCTGTCAGGTGATCGTAGGTTGGCGGCGTCACGTGGACAATCGGCGCGCCGGCTTTCGTCACCATTTCGTGCAGCCAGAGAATGCCTGCCTGATACTTGGCAAAGCGCAATGGGTCGAAGGGCTGATAGATGCCGCAATTCATGCCGTAGCACGCGATGACCAGATCGGGTTTCGTGGCCGCGAGCACCCGTTCGAGGCGTTCGGCGAGGTCGGGACGCGGGAAGCGGCCGTCGGCGTGGCCCTCTTCGCTCAACCCCGAAACCATCTCGCTGGAGATGCCCACGTCGATAACTTCGTAATCGCCCGTGGGGAATTCCGTCGTCAACCACGCGTCGAAGTCCGCCACATAGCGGCCGTCGTAGGTAATGCTGTCGCCCAGGAAAACGATACGGCGCGCCTTCTCCAACAAGCCCTTGCCTTCGTCCGCCTTGCTCATGTCCGCGTGTGCGAAACTCATCGTCACCCCCAACGCCAGCGCGCAAATCATCGCCACTCTGATCATGGTTCCCCCTCGCTTCAGCGGTTCCGTGCTTGGACCGCGATTGTACACCAACACACGTGTCCAGTTGGAAGCGCCCGTTACGGTTTCAATGTGACCGCCTTCTCGACCTGCGCGGCGGCTTCACTGAAGTCTTTGCGGGACGTGCCGCCGAGCGAGAAGAAGAATGCGGGCGGGCCCGTCAGGGGCAGGGTT